>DATHFL010000078.1:0-6533 GCA_035318125.1 Solirubrobacterales bacterium
TCCGTATGCTCTGCAAAGGCATGAAGAAGGTCCTCATACTCGGGTCGACCGGGTCGATAGGAACGCAGGCTCTGGAGGTGATCGGGCGCTCCGAGGAGCTGCAGGCGGTCGGGCTGGCGGCTGGGCGCGGCTGGGAGACGACGGTCGAGCAGGCGCGCGAGCACGGGGTGCCGGTTATTGCGCTGGCTGACGAGGGGGCTGCGGAGAGCGCGCGCGGCGCCTGGAGCGGCCGGGTCCTCGCCGGCGAGGAGGGCGTGCGCGAGCTGATCGCGACGACCGAGCCCGACCTCGTCCTCAACGCGATCGTCGGCGCCGCCGGGCTCGGCTCGACGATCGTCGCCCTCAGCGAGGGAATCGACGTCGCCCTCGCCAACAAGGAGAGCCTGGTGCTCGGAGGCGAGCTGGTGATGGCGCTGGCCGAGGCGACCGGGGCGCGCTTGCTGCCGGTCGACTCCGAGCACTCGGCCCTCTTCCAGCTGATCAACGCCGAGGCGCCGGGGACGGTCGAGCGGCTCGTCCTCACCGCCTCCGGCGGGCCCTTCCGCGGTCGCGACGACCTCTCCGGGGTCAGCGTCGCCGACGCCCTCGCCCATCCCACCTGGCGGATGGGGGGGCGGATCACGATCGACTCGGCGACGTTGATGAACAAGGGCTTCGAGGCGATCGAGGCGCACCACCTCTTCGGCGTTCCCTACGAGCGGATCGAGGTCGTCGTCCACCCGCAGTCGCTGGTCCACTCGCTGGTCCACCTCAACGACGGCTCCTCGCTCGCCCACCTCGGCTATCCCGACATGCGGGTGCCGATCTCCTACGCGCTGCACTTCCCCGAGCGGGCCGACGTCGACGTGCCGCAGCTCGACCTCGCCGCCGCCGGCTCGCTCACCTTCGAGGAGCCGGACTTCGAGACCTTCGCCTGCCTGCGGCTGGCGCTGGAGGCGGGCGCGGCGGGGGGGACCGCGCCCTGCGTCCTCAACGCCGCCGACGAGGTCGCGGTCGCCGCCTTCCTCGTCGAGCGCATCCCCTTCACCGCGATCCCGGCGGTGATCGAGGCGGTGCTGGAGGAGATGCCGGCGCGCCCGGTCGGCCACTTCGACGACCTCTTCGCCGCCGACGCCGAGGCCCGCGAGCGCTCCGAGGAGCGGGTCCGGGGGTTGACGCCGGCATGAGCTGGTTCTGGGTCTTCGTCGGCTTCTGCCTGCTGATCGTCCTCCACGAGGCGGGCCACTTCTTCGCCGCCAAGGCGACGGGGATGCGGGTCGAGCGCTTCTTCCTCTTCTTCGGGCCGACAATCTGGTCGGTCAAGCGGGGGGAGACCGAGTACGGGGTGAAATCGATCCCGCTCGGCGGCTACGTGAAAATCACCGGCATGAACCCGGAGGAGGAGGTGCCTCCGGAGGTCGCCCACCGCGCCTACTACCGGCAGGAGGTCTGGAAGCGGATCGTCGTCGTCGCGGCGGGGCCGGCGGTGAACATCGTCCTCGCCTTCGCGATCCTCTTCGGCGTCTACCTGGTCAACGGCCGCGACCAGGTCAACCAGACCGTCGCCGAAGTCAGGAAGGGCAGCCCGGCGGCGAAGGTGCTGGAGCCGGGCGACAGGGTCGTCGCGATCGACGGCCGCCGCTTCGCCGGCCTCGACGCCGAAGAGCGGCTGGTCCGCTTCGGCAAGATCGTCGCCTCCCACAGGTGCCAGGGCAAGCAGACCGACGGCTGCGTGGCGACGACGCCGGTCGAGCTGACCGTGAAGCGCGACGGCCAGCTGAAGACCTTCACCGTCTATCCCCGCTACGACAAGGAAGCCGAGCGCGCCCTGGTCGGGTTCTCCTACGGGACGCGGACGATCGACGTCGGCGCGGGCGAGGCCGCCTCCGAAGCCGGCGACGCGGTCTGGTCGGTGGCGACCGGGACCGTCCACGTCTTCACCCACCTCTTCGAATCCGAGCAGCGCGAGCAGGTCTCCGGGGTGGTCGGGATCAGCGACGTCGGCCACCAGGTGATCGAAAAGGGCCTCGAACGGGCGCTGCTGCTGCTCGCCTTCGTCAGCCTCTCGCTCGGCCTCGTCAACCTGCTGCCGATCCTGCCGCTGGACGGCGGCCACATCTTCTGGAGCCTGGTCGAGAAGGTGCGCGGGCGGCCGGTCTCGCTGCGGGTGATGGAGCGGGCGACGATGGTCGGCATCGCCCTCGTCCTGATGCTGTTCTTCCTCGGCCTCTCGAACGACATCGGCCGGATCACCGGCGAAGGCTTCGAAGTCCGCTAGTCCCTTCAGCCGCGCGGCAGGACCCGGAAGCGGAAAGAGACGGGGGTGGGATCGACCCCGGCGCCGTTGCGAGCCCGCACCCGGAAGCGATGCGGCCCGGGCGCGAGGCGCTTGGTCGTGAAGGGGGAGCGGCAGCTGCGATAGGCGCGGCGGTCGAGCTTGCATTCGAACTTGGCGCTGCGGTCGTCGGAGCCGAAGCGGAAGGTCGGGGTGCGGTCGCGGGTGCGCTTGGCCGGCTTGCCCTTGAGGGTGGTCTGCGGCGGGGCCGATCCTCCGGTGGGACCGCTGCCAGGGCCGGGGGTACCGGAAGCGCACTTGACCTCCGTCGGCGCGACCGAGTTGGGGCGGGGGAGGGGCGCTGCGGCTTCGAAGTCGGCGGCGCTGTCGTCGCTGTCGTCGGCAGGGTCGAGGGCGGTCGCGCAGCTGCGGGCGATCGAGCGGCGCAGCGCCATCCCATCCGGGATCCCGGCGGGAGCGGCGGGCGAGCCGGCCGGGCTCGGCAGGGTTCCCGCGAAGTTGCCCCAGGAGACGCAGTCGAGCGCTTCCCAGCAGACCGCGCCGCCGAGCGGCGAGAGTTTGCTGCCGGGCGCGAGCGCGGTGTCGGCGGCGACCCCGAACTGTTCCGCAGCCTGCGCCGTCGCCAGCAGCAGGGTCCTCTGGTTGTCGCCGCTGGCCACGTCGGCCGGGAAGGTCGAGGTGCCGGTCACGGCCCCGGAGGCGTCGTAGGTACGCACGAAATGCCCGGCGACGAACTCCTGGCCGCCGCTGTACATCTGCAGCTCGACGTAGTCGGTTTCGGGAGCGGCCGCGGAGCCGGGATAGACCTCGCGCACCTGGATCAGGTGGAAGGTCGCCTGGGCTGCCGGCGCCATCAGCAGGCACGCCGCTGCCGCTGCGGCGACCACGCATGCGGTTATCCGCGCTCCCATCGCAAGGAAGATACGTCCCAGGCGCCCGGGGGGTTCAACCGGCGCAGTGGAGGGGCTCAGTAGGCTTCGGATATGGCTTCCAAAAGGCAAATCTTCGTCGGCAAGCTGCCGATCGGCGGCGGCGCCCCGGTCGCCGTGCAGACGATGACCAAGACCGAGACCGCCAACGTGGCGGCGACGATGGAGCAGATCCGCAAGGTCGCCGACGCGGGCGCCGACCTGGTGCGCTGCGCGGTGCCGCGCGAGCAGGACGCCGAGGCGCTGAAGACGATCGTCCACGAATCGCCGATCCCGGTGATCGCCGACATCCACTTCAACCACACGCTGGCGCTGAAAGCGATCGACGCCGGCGCCCATTGCATCCGCCTCAACCCGGGCAACATCGGCGGCCGCGACAAAGTCGCCGAGGTGGCCGAGCGGGCGACCGCGGCGGGGGTGCCGATGCGGATCGGCGTCAACTCCGGCTCGCTGCCCAAGCACCTGCACGCGCTCGAGCGCGAAGCGCCGGTCGAGGCGCTGGTCGCCGCCGCGGTCGAGTTCGTCGAACTGATGGAGGGCCTCGACTTCGAGAACTTCAAGGTCTCGATCAAGTCGACCAACGTGCCGAACACGATCGCCGCCAACCGGCTGCTCGCGGAGAAGATCCCCTACCCGCTGCACCTCGGCGTCACCGAGGCGGGGACCAAGTGGGGCGGCTCGCTGAAAAGCGCGGTCGGCCTGGGGACGCTGCTCGCCGACGGGATCGGCGACACGATCCGGATCAGCCTCTCGACCTTCCACGCCGAGGAGGAGGTCAAGGTCGCCTGGGAGATCCTCAAGGCGCTGCAGCTGCGCGAGCGCGGCCCGGTGCTGATCGCCTGCCCGACCTGCGGTCGCCTGCAGTTCGACATGGACTCGGTGGTGGCGGAAATCGAGCAGCGGCTCGAGGCCTACGAGGAGCCGATCGAGGTCGCCGTCCTCGGCTGCGCGGTAAACGGGATCGGCGAGGCCAGCCACGCCGACTTCGGCATCGCCGGCGCCAAGAACGAGGGCCTGATCTTCGCCGGCGGCAAACCGCTGCGGAAGGTCCCGCAGGCGGCGCTCGTTGACACCCTCTTCGAAGAGATCGACAAATCCCTCGACCGCGGCGAGGTCGAGTTCGACGAGGCCGAGTCCCGCGAGGGAGCGGAGTGGATCGCCAACATCGAGCGCGAAAACGCCGGCGACCTCACCCCCGAGAAGATCGCCCAGATGGAGCACGAAGCCGCCGAACGCGGCGAGTCCGACCGCGTCCTCCTCGACGAGGACGCCTCGCCGACGGCAGGCCGCCGCTTCACGCGGGCCTAGGCGGGTCTCCGGCTGCGCTCCGGGCCGGGCCCGCACCCACCTCCACTTCGGCAGGTAGAGGTGGGTGCGGGCCCGGCCCTTGAGGGGTTTTTCAAATCCTCTTTCTCTCTATATCCCCAGCAGCACCCGCAGATCCGCAGAGACCACCTCGGGTTCGTCGTCCAGCTGGGCCCAGGTGAGCCGGGCGACCGCGTAGCCGGCGACCCTCAAGGCTCTGTCTCTGGCCCGGTCCTCGCGGAAGGCCGAGCGGGTGCGGTGTCCCTCCCAGCCGTCGAGCTCGATGATCTGGCCGGTGCCCGGCCAGTGGCAGTCGACCCGGTAGCGCTTGTGGCCGAGGTCGATCCAGTCGTTGAAGCGGGGGAGGGGCAGGCGGTAGCGGCGCAGGAAGGGAGCGAAGCGTTCCTCGAGCTTGCTGCGCTTGCGCCCGGGCGGCTCAGACTTCAGGCGCTCGAGAGCCAGGCGGACCTTGCGTACTCCTCGGCGCCTGGGGTAGCGCTCGACCAGGTCCCAAAGCGAGAGGCGGTCCCGCAGTTCCCTGAATTCCATCTCCCGCAGGAGGTTCTCGACCACCTCCGCCGGCTCGGTGGCGGCGAGGTCGAAGATCGTGCGGGGGGCCGAGGTGACGGGGATGCCTCGCTCAACCGTGTGCTCATCCTCGGAGACATGGGAGATGTGCCGGCGGATTTGCGGGGTGGAGCGGCTGGGGTGCGGGACCGTCACGTCGATCTGGGTGCGGGCATTGGGGCGGAGCTGCCAAAGGGCGGCGGCGGACCAGTGGCTCAAGGCAGCTTCGGGACCGCAGGCGAGGACCGCGGCCATCCAGCGTCCCTCGCGCTGGACCAGTTGGTGGCCGACCGAATAGACGCCGGCGTGCACTCGATGCAGGCGCCCCGCACGCAGTCGACCGTCGATCTCCTTCTCACTCCACCCCGCACGCAGCAGCTGCCGCCGCCCCACCACCCCGTGTTGCCGCCGCGCCAACTCCGCCAGAGCCCGGTCGTCTCCGCGAGTTCGCGAAAACCCTCCTTGAAGGATGGTTTTCGCGGACTCGGTGGGCACGGCCTGGAGGCTGCCGAGGAACCTCGCACGTGTGGTGCGGGGTTGGTGCCATCTCTCACACGGGACCCGCGTCAAAGCCGAACCGCGTCAACCTCTACCTGCCGAAGTGAAGGTTGACGCGGTTCGGCTGTGCGACCACAGTCGCCCCTCATGCCAGGGCCGGTAGGTTTCCCAGCGTGAGCCGGCAGTCGCAGACCTTTCTCCCGACCCTCAAGGACGCGCCTACGGACGCCGAGGCGGTCTCGCACAAGCTGATGGTGAGGGCGGGGCTGGTCCGGCAGATGGGGGCCGGGCTGTGGACCTATCTGCCGGCGGGATGGCGCGCGGCGCGGAAGGTCGAGGGGATCGTTCGCGAGGAGATGGAGGCGATCGGCTGCCAGGAGATGCTGATGCCGGTGCTGCAACCGGCCGGGCCGTGGGAGAAGACCGGCCGCTACGCGATCGACGAGCTGTTCAAGCTCGAGGACCGCAAGGGCTCGCCGCTGGTCCTGGCGATGACCCACGAGGAGGCGGTGACCTTTCACGTCGCCCGCGAGGTGCGCTCCTACCGCGACCTGCCGCTGATGCTGTACCACCTGCAGACCAAGGAGCGCGACGAGCCGCGACCGCGCGCCGGCGTCCTGAGGACGCGCGAGTTCACGATGAAGGACGCCTACTCCTTCGACCGCGACGAGGAGGGGCTGGGGCGCTCCTACGAGCTCCAGGCCGAGGCCTACGCGCGCATCCTCGACCGCTGCGGGCTGCGCTGGTACCGGGTCGAGAGCGACGTCGGGATGATGGGTGGCTCCGGCGCCGACGAGTACATGGCGCCCTGCCCGGCCGGCGAGAACGACGTCGCCCTGTCCGATGCCGGCTATGCCGCCAACGTGGAGGTGGCCAGCGCCACGCCCGCGCCGCCCGAGTCGCCCCCCGCGCCCCTGGACGGCCCCGAGCAGGTCGACACCCCCGGCGCCACGACCATC
>DATHFL010000079.1:0-3936 GCA_035318125.1 Solirubrobacterales bacterium
CGCTGCGAGCGAGGCGACTGCGAGCAGGAGGACCGCCAGCAACGCGGTCAACCGGGTCTTTCTCATTGATTCCCTCCGATCCCGAATTTGCCGGACGAGCCGAACATACATCTGCGGTGGGTCACATGCCCGATGCGGGGCCTTTTCAATCGGGCGCGCAGGCTTGGAACCCCTCGCTACACTTTCTGAAGTAAAGGCGGGCAACGGTGCGAGACGATCTACTCAACAAACCTTGCGGAGGACGCTTCGGCAACATCGTCGAGTCGATCGGCAACACGCCGCTGGTGGAGCTGCCGCGGCTCTCGCCCAACCCGGACGTCCGCATCTACGCGAAGCTCGAGGGGCGCAACCCGACCGGCTCGGTCAAGGACCGGGTCGCCAAGTCGATGATCGAGGCGGCCGAGGCGGAGGGGGTGATCGAGCCGGGGCAGACGATCCTCGAGCCGACCTCCGGCAACACCGGGATCTCGCTGGCGATGATCTGCCGTCGAAAGGGCTACCCGCTGAAGGTGGTGATGCCCGACAACGTGACCGAGGAGCGGACCCAGCTGCTGCGCATGTACGGGGCGGAGATCGTCTACTCGGAGGGGGCCAAGGGCTCCAACGGGGCGGTCGAGGTGGCGCTGGAGATGGCGCAGGACCCGAGCTTCTACATGCCCTACCAGTACGGCAACGAGGCCAACCCGCTCGCCCACTACAACGGCACCGCGGTCGAGATCCTCGACGAGCTCGACGAGGTCACCGCCTTCGTCGGCGGGCTCGGCACCGGTGGCACCCTGATGGGCAACGGCCGCCGCCTCAAGGAGGAGTACGGCGACGCGATCAAGATCGTGGCTGCCGAGCCCATGCAGGGCGAGCCGGTGCAGGGCCTGCGCTCGCTCGACGACGGCTTCATCCCGCCGATCATCGACATCTCGATCCTCGACCGCAAGATCATGGTCTCCAACCGCGACGCGATCGTCTGGACGAAGAAGCTGCTCGACGAGGAGGGCGTCTTCGCCGGCGTCTCGGCCGGCGCGATCGCCGCGATCGCCGTCCGCATCGCCGGCGAGCTCGACGGCGGCAACGTCGTCTTCATCGTCCCCGACGACGGCTGGAAGTACCTCTCCTCCGGCGTCTACACCAAACCGATCGAGGAGATAGAAAATCTGGACTCGACGGTTTGGTGGTAGGGACGCGCGTGGCACGGCGCATCTCTGCGTCCTCGGTCGGTCGTGTGCAGAGCACACTTCCCTCCCTGCGTCCTTGACCTGCTTGGCCACGCACGCCCTATTCCCATGAAAATTTCTCAAGCCCTGATCGACGAGATGGTCGCGCACGCGCGCGAGGACCTGCCGAACGAGTGCTGCGGGATGATCGGCGGCCGCGACGGAGAGGCGACCAGCGTCGTGCGGGTGGAGAACGCGGCGGCGAGCCCGCTGCGCTACGAGATGGACCCGCAGGGCCAGTTCGACGCGCTGAAAGCGATCGAAGGCGCCGGCGAAGAGCTGATCGGGATCTACCACTCCCACACCCGCAGCGCCGCCTATCCCTCCCAGACCGACGTCAACGAGGCGGTGATGTGGCCCGAACAGGTCTACGTGATCGTCTCGCTGCAGGACGAGGACGCCCCCGACGTCAAGGCCTACGACCTGGCGGACCTGAGGATCGCCGATGTCGAGCTCGACGTCGCATAAGGCCGGCGACCGCCAGCGGGGCGCCCACGGTGGCGGCGGCGGTCCCGGCCGCGGCGACGAGGGCGGCGGCGGCGGAGGCGGGGGCGGTGGCCGCCTGGTCAAGGTCGGCTTCGGCCGCAACCAGGTGGAGGCGGAAATGCTGCAGGGGCTGCTGGCCGGGGCCGGCATCCCCAGCGTGCTGAAACGCAGCCGGGGCTTCGACAACCCGGACTTCCTCGCCGGCGGGCCGCACGACGTCTGGGTCAACGAGGGGGCCGCCGAGCGGGCGCGCGAGGTGCTGGCGGAGACGATGATCGAGAGCGAGGACGAAGAGCGGCTGGAGCTGGAAGAGCAGCGCCGCCTCGCCCGCGGCGAAACCGGCGTCACCTCGCCGGGGCGCCTCGCCTTCTGGGTGATCACCGCCGCGATCGGCGCCTTCCTCCTCGTCTGGGTGCTCTACCAGCTGAGCTGAGGTCTACCTGACGGCGACCGGGCCGCGGACCATCTCCCGCAGGTAGTCGCGCCAGGCTTCCTCGATGTCGCGGAAGCGGGCGTCGAAGGCGTCTTCGAGCTGGACCTCGGGGCCCTGGGGGAGGAGGCGGTCGACGAGGCGCTCGCAGGCCTCGGGGCCGCGCTCGTTCTCGAGCAGGTCGAAGATCGTGCCGCCGAGGATGACGGCGTCGCGGCGCGAGGGCGGGAAGGAGGGGCGGGCGCTCTCGCGCAGGCGGCGGATCGTCGCCGCGCGGTAGAGGCCGACCTGGCGGGCGAAGTACTGGGCGCCGCCTTCGACCAGCCAGGCCCAGCGCAGGTAGCGGGCGAAGCGGCCCGGGGTCCAGGAAGGGGGGAGGTCGGTGTTGTTGTGGGCGACGACCATCTGCGCGTAGAGGCGCTCGGCGGTGCCGCACAGGGCTTCGTAGGAGTCGTCGCCGGCGGCGCGCTTTTCCATGTGGTGGTCGTTGAGGACGTGCAGCTCGGTCGACATCGGCCAGCCGGCGAGGTAGCGGCGCCCGGCCGGGGCCGCCGACCAGCGGGCGGCGGGGAGGAACGGGTGGGCCGCCGTCAGCCAGAGCGGGTTGGTGTGGACGACGACCGTGACGTCCTCCGGCACCCGCTCGAAGCGGTCTTCGAGCCGCAGCCGCAGGTGCTCGAGCCGGTCCAGCGTCCGCTCGGCGAAGGGGGCGTCGTCGGTGTCGTGCCGCGCGGTAAACGACAGCGACTCAGTCTCAACCCAGGACATCTAAGGCCACCTTACCGGCGCATTCCAGCGTCCTCGGTCGCTCACGTGCAGAGCACGCTTCGCTCCCTGTGTCCTTGGACTGCTTGGTAAGGCGGCCTTAGACCAGGACGGGTTCAGCGGCACTGCAGCGGTCGATGATCTCGGCCCGGGCGCGGTCGAACTCTTCCTCGGCCATCACCGGGGTGCCCTCGAAGGGCAGGTCGCGGTCGATCTCGACCCAGGAGCGGCAGCCGTGGTACTCGTCGCGGACGCGCACGGTGACCGGGCGCGGGATCCGGTGGACCCGCAGCAGCAGCACGTGCAGCGGGTGGCGGCGCTTCCAGGCGAGCCGCTTTTCCGCGTAGTCGGGCGTCCAGATGTAGTACGGCGAGAGCTGGTCGAGCGAGCGACGGTCGTTGATCGTCACGTGGTCGATCACTTCCGCCCAGGCGCGCAGCCGCACCCGGTCGGGCTGGGGGATGCCGCCGTCCTGCAGCAGCGCCCTCGGCGGCGGCTCTTCGTCGGGCCAGACACCCTCCTCGAGAGCCCGTTTCAGCTCCGGGTGGTGCGACTCGCGGACGAGGTCGTTCTGCTGGTGGTCGAAGGTCGGGTAGAGGAAGAACCGCTCGTGCTCGAGCTCGAAGTGCTTGTTCTCCTCGCGGATGCCGCCCTTGCGAAGGGTCAGCAGCTGCTCGCCCTCGGCGAGGGCGCGGACCGTTACGGCCCATTCCTTGAGAGCGATCGGCATTGAAGTAGTCCTGCGAAGGTTGGTTGGTTCCAGAAGGGGGGCTGGGCGTCCGTTGGTTTCGGCCTCCTAAGGGCCGTTTGCGCCCGCCCGGAGGCGCGCATTCTAGAGGAGTGCGGCGAAATCTCAACTAAAAAACCGCGAAATTTGCGAAATCTCACACTTCTCGGTGTCCGCCACCCCCTGGAGTTTCGATCCGCAGGCGGTCTCCGGGGCGCAGATCGCCGGCCGCCTTGCCCGGCAGCGGCACGCCGTTGAGGAGGTTGACGCCCGGTTTCCCGTCCCCGCCGCCGTCGCGCCCGCGCGGCGGGTGGCGGCGG
>DATHFL010000080.1:0-5185 GCA_035318125.1 Solirubrobacterales bacterium
GCTTCCGCGAGCTCGCCACGGGCCGGCCCCTGCAGGTCGCCGCTGCCCCCGGCCTGGTGACCCTCTTCTTCAGCCCGGTCCCGGTCACCGATTTCGCCACCGCGACCGCCTGCGACGTCGAGGCCCATGCCCGCTTCTGCCGGGCGCTGCTGGAGCGCGGCGTCTACCCGCCGCCGGCCCAGTACGAGGCCTGGTTCGTCTCCCTCGCCCACGACGAGGCGGCGATCGACCAGACCCTCGAAGCCGCCGCCGACGCTCTCGACGAGGCACTGCGATGACGAGTGGTCAATTGAGCACCATATGGGTGCCGAAGTGACCACTCGATCTGCTCCAGCCCCGGCGCGGGCCCTGCAGGTGCTCGCCGAGCAGCTGCAGGCCGAGGGCACGCCGATCTCGCCGCACGTAATCGACCCGGCCGAGGCGCCGGAGCTGGGCGAGCTCGCCGCCGCGGGGCCCGGGGCCGCCACCGCGCCCGGCGAGTACGCGCTCGTCGTCGAGGCCGTCCGCGAGGGCTACCTCCTCCACTACGAGCAGCCGCGCCTGCTCGCCGGCCACGACCCCGACCTCGCCCTGCTCGCCGGCGACTACCTCTACGCGCTCGGCCTCGACCGCCTCGCCGCCCTCGGCGACAGCCGCGCCGTCGCCATCCTCTCCGACCTGATCAGCACCTGCGCCCGCCTCCAGGCGGAAGGGGAAACCGCCCCGATCCCGAACCTCTGGCGGACCGCGGCCGGGGAAATCGCTGCCGCTCCCCACAGTCCCTGAAAATGTTGAAGCCGCCAAGCGGCGGCTTCAACGGCCCGTCGACGAAACAACGGGGGTGTTGTTCCCTGAGGATACAAACACCCGTGTGTGCTTACCAGCCCGGGGGCTTTGCGAGGAGGGCGCCCTGCTCCGACCGCATCTCGGCGGGGAACTGAGACTCCTCGATGTGTCTCGCCCGCAGCTGAATGAACGAGGCATTGGGAGGCAGCGGCTCGGGCGAAAGGGCTTTGTTGCGCCTTTTCCCGCGACGTCTGAGAACGGGGTTGACCACCGTGACGGGGAGGTTCAAGCGCGCGCTAACGATCTCAACCGGCATCTTGAGGTCGCCATCGTTCGAAATCAGCACCGCGTGCTCATAGCGATCTTCGAAGCCATCCATGAGCATGAGAGACGCGATGTTGACGTCGGTCCCCTTCTCCTCAAAGGTCGTCACCGTCCGTCGGGGTTGCTCGCCGAGGGTGGCATCGACCAGAGAACCTTTCACCCTCTTCTCCAGGAATCGCCCGCGGTGGATCTCGAGATGCGGGATGGCTTCAAGAGCCCGGTGATAGAGGCGCTGCCGGTCCTGTAGCTCTGGGTCCCGCGGATCTCTCCTCAGGTTCGCGGTGCAGTAGGCGAATTTCACGATCTCCTCATGCGGCAGCAACCGCTCGCAGAGCGCCCCAACGTCGAGCCACTTGCGACCAGGTGCTCGGCAGGCTCCGTAGTAGAGGTTGAATCCATCGACGTAGACGATCGTGCGCACTCAGTGCCTAAGGGCTTGAAAAGGACAAGCTCTCCCCCATGACGAGCGCTCTCAAGGGACCTCTCCGCAGAGAAGATCCATCCGTGACGCAGGTCACACATATCCCTTCTCTGTATAAGCGAGGCGGGTAGATGAGCGGGGAGGGCTTCCGCGAAGCCGCTCTAGACCTACGAAAAGAAGACCTCGGCGTCGTTGACGATCTGCGCTACGTGGGTGCGGATGGAGCCGAGACCGGCGGTCGGGCCGATGCCGTTTTTGCTCTCGCTGGCAAAAAATATTTCTATGGCGAGTGGGTTCTTCACGCCCATGGTCGGATAAGCGCCGCGGGTGTCGAATCGCAGCCATGCGATTTTTGCGCCCTCGCGCAGCGGCATCCCGGATTTCCACCAAGCGACCCCCTCAATCAGAATCGCGTCGGTGTTCCATTGCAGGATCGAAAGCCCGTCCTCCCCGATCATTCCGCCATAGGCGGGATTGAGCATCCGGTGTTTGTCGCGGTTGGAGAGAACAACGAGGGAGTAGAGGGGGTCCGCGTGCATCGCGTCCCCTCGCTTGTACGGCTGCAAGCTCTCGATGAATGTCCCCTCTTTGCTCTCAATCGGGATGCCGTCAAGAGGGCCGGGACTGCGCCGTTTACCGCGACAGCGGATATCTCGGATGAAGTCTTCTTCCGAGAGGTAGATTGGGAACGCGGCTCTGCTGATGTCTCCGCCGTTCGCGGCGACGAGGGCAACCGCCGTGTAGTCCAAGGCTCCCCGCAGGTTGTGCAGCAGGTCGCCGAGGATTGCAAGCAGGCGGGGCGGAACCTCCTTCAAGACCTGGAAGAACACTTCCACCACATCGAGATCACGCTCGATTCGGAGTCCGTAGGGGTGCGTGTCCACGAAGGCTTGCCATTCCGTTTTCAGCAAGTCGGCGTGCTCCTCTGCCCGATCTAGCTTCGCTCTCGCGTCTCGCAATGGGTCGCCGTTGGACTGCACGGCCGGAAGCCTAAGCGCTGCTGAAATCTTGTGTCAACCCGACTTGACAAACGCCGTAGTGTCAAGTAAGTTTGACACATGCCACCGGCCAACCGCCATCAGCCGATCCGGGCGAAGTCTTCGACCTCCGAGTACTCGGTGCATGAGTTCCTGGCCGACTTTCCCGACGATGCCGCCTGCCTCGATTACCTCTGGCGGACCCGCCACGCGCCCGACGGCGAAAACGCCGAATGCCCGAAGTGCCAGCAGGTAACCGCCTTCAAGCGCTACGCGACGAAGCAGCAGCGCCAGTCTTGGACCTGCACCGCCTGCGGGCACCATCTGCACCCGACCGCAGGGACGATCTTCCACCGCTCCTCGACCTCGCTGCGGCTGTGGTTCTACGCGATGCACCTCATGACCAGCACTCGCTGCGGAATCTCCGCCAAACAGCTAGAGCGAGAGCTTGGAGTCCATTACAAGACCGCCTGGCGCATGTTCAACAAGATCCGTAACGACCTCATGTGTGACCCTGAGCCGGCTCCTAAGCTCAAGGGAGAGGTCGAGATAGACGAGACCGCCTGGGGCGGGAAACCGCGCCGCAAGCTGCGGACGCGCAAAGAACAGGCTGCCTTCCGCGAGGCGAAGACGACGGTGCTGGGGATGGTCGAGCGCGGCGGTCGCGTTCGCCTCCGCGTCATCGCCTCCCGTCGCGGCGAGCCGCTTAGTCGAGAGGTGCGAGCGCATCTTGATCCGGCCGCGCTCATGCTCACTGACGATTGGGTCGCCTACAAACCGCTGAGGCGCGAGTTCGACCACGCCGTGATCAACCACTCGGCTGGCCTCTACGTGGAAGGCAACGTCCACACCAACACCATCGAGGGCTTTTTCGGCAACCTCAAGACCGGGATGCGCGGCGCCTACAAGAAGGTGTCTCCCAAATACCTCCAGTCCTACCTAGACGAGTACGCGTGGCGCCACAACAACCGCTTCCACGGTCAGCGCTCCATGTTCCATGCCCTCGTCAGAGAGGCAGCGAGACAGTGAGCGAGGCGACCGCGATCCGGCGGATTCAGTCCGCAGTCAAAAAGCGGGCGAAGGCCGACGAGGCGAAACGGGAGGCGACCGAGCAGTTGCGGCGCTCCTGCCGTGAAGCTCAGGCGGCGGGCGTCCCGATCACTCGGATTGCTTCTGAGGCGGGTCTTTCTCGTCAGGGCGTTTACGACCTACTGGCGGAGCGACCTTCCGCATAGCGGCGTCGAACTCGCCTTTGGTCGGGACCGGAACTTCAAGCCCCTTCGGCGTCTTCTCTTTACGGCGCTTGGCGGCCACCACCACAGGCTAGCCGCCAAGCCCGCCGCGTCCCTCAGCCTTCCACCACCCAGCGCCCGTAGGCATCGGGGTCCGGCATCCAGGCCAAGCCCTCGATCAGGTCGTCAGACCGGCAGCCAAGGGCGCTGACGAGTTTCACGAGGGTGTCCAACCGGGGCATCCGCTTCCCTCGCTCCAGAAGGCTGATTTGCGTCCGGTGCAATTCGGTCATCAAGGCCAGTTCGGTCTGCGTCATGCGCAAGGACTTCCGCACCCGCCGCAGGTTGGCGCTGAACCGCTCTTGGATGCTCACGACAGTTCCAGCCAGTCAAAATGACGGGCGGCGATAGTCGGGAGCACCTTTTCGTCTTCGGTCACGAAGACGAGTTCGGCCACGAACAGATCCTTGATCGCCTCTCGCAGCGTTTCGAAGTCCCCGAACCCCATCCAGGTCAGGGAGAAGCCCGTGTGCTGGGCGGGCCACTCGGCCAGCAGGAAACTCAAGATCGCTCTCTGAGCCCCTTTGTCGCCGCGCTCCTCATCGGAGGGCGGACTAGTGTCTCGGTCAGGCATCTGAAAGGCACGTCCTTTCGGTTGCTCAGGCCGGGGCGTCTGTGACAGCAGTGCGTCCCGGCCGCTTGTTTATGGGCGCGGGAACCTAGGCCGGGAGCCAGATGTAGATCGCTTATACAGAGAAGGGATATGTGTGACGCAGGTCACACCCCCTAAGCAATAGACTTCGTCGCCCTACGCGAACCGATTGTGGCTGACGACGCGAACAAGTTGAGCGGGGCCGAGCAGGCCCCCATGCAGGAGCGGGTAAAGCCCGACCCTCCTGGCTACTTCGAGGGGGAGTCGATGACCCGCCGCGCCGTCTTCACGGTCGCCTCGCAGGCGATCGGCGGCCTCGCCGCCGCCGGGATCGTCCTGCCCGCCGTCGGCTTCGCCGTCGCCCCGATCTTCCATCGCGGCAAGGAGCGCTGGGAGGCGGTCGGGCCGGTCTCCGACTTCGTCGAAGAGACCTACCGCCAGGTCGTCTTCACCGAGACCGAGGGGATCGGCGACGCCGGCAAGACCACCGCCTACGTTCGCAAGGGCTCCCCCGACCTCGGCGAGGACCCGAGCGAAATCATCGCCGTCTCCAACCGCTGTGCCCACCTCGGCTGCCCGGTCCGCTTCGTCGAGGCCGCCGGCAACTTCATCTGCCCGTGTCACGGCGGCGTCTACGACTTCGCCGGCGAGCGCACCGGCGGCCCGCCCGTACGCCCGCTCGACCGCTTCTACACGCGCATCGAGACGCCGACCGGCACGGTCATCGAGGAGCGCCCGCCCGGCGGCTTCCCGAAGAACGCCCGCGTGAAGGTCGGCCCGCGTTACAGCGTGAACTCGCAGCTCGAGCGCTTCT
>DATHFL010000081.1:0-3300 GCA_035318125.1 Solirubrobacterales bacterium
TGACCGTCGGCTCGGACATCCCCTACCCGCCGTTCGAGCAGGGGAAAGTCGGCGAATACACCGGCTTCGACATCGAGCTGATGGAAGCGATCGGCGAAAAGATGGGCCGCACGCCGGAATTCCAGGACACCTCGTTCGAAACGATCTTCCGCGACGTCGCCCAGGGCAAGTTCGAAGCCGTGATCTCGGCCGCGACGATCACCGAGGAACGCGAGAAGGCGGTCGACTTCTCCAACCCCTACTACCTCTCCGAACAGGCGGTCCTGGTCAAAGAAGGCAGCGACATCGAATCCTTCGACGATCTCGAAGGGAAAACCGTCGCCGCCCAGCAGGGCACGACCGGGCTCGAACTCGCCAAGGAAGAACTCGGCGGCAGCGAAATCCGTCCCTTCCCGGAAGGCCCTGACGCCGTCAACGCGCTCAAAGCCGGGACCGTGGAAGCCGTCGTGATCGACGCCCCGGTCGCGCAGAACGCGGTCGAAAAATCCGGCGGCGTCGAAATCGCCGAAAAAGTCCCGACCGAAGAAGAGTATGGAATCGCCGTCGCGCAGGGCGAAGAAGAGCTGCTCGACGAAATCAACCAGGCTCTGAAGGAAGTCCAGGACGACGGGACTTACAAGACCCTCTACGAAAAGTGGTTCCACCTCGAACCGCCGCAGTCGATCTTCTCGGCCACCCACGAAACGGAATAGCGGCCGCTGATTTGAGAAGAGCGGGAAGGGGCGCCATCATGGCGCCTCTTCTTTTTCCCAGGGACGCCAGGAGGGGACGATGAGCGAATTCTTCCATCAGTACTTCGACTTCACCGTGATGGGGGACCACTTCGGCGAAGTCCTCGACGGCTTCTTCAAAAACCTGATGGTCTTCCTCGTTGCCGCGGCGCTGGCGCTGATCTGGGGGCTGGTCCTGGCCCTGCTCCGCCAGCTCCCGGGCAAAAAATTCATGCCCCTGCGCGGCCTGACGATCGCCTACATCGACGTCTTCCGCGCGATCCCGATCCTGATCGTGATCCTGCTGATCTCCGGCAGCCTGCCGTTCCTCGAGTTCTTGCCGAAAGACATCCGCATCCCGAACTGGTTCGGGCAGCCCGACCCCTACTGGTACGGGGTGATGGCGTTGACCCTGGTCTACGGCGCCTACATGGCCGAGGTCTACCGGGCCGGGATCGAAGCGGTCCCGGCCGGGCAGGTCGAGGCGGCGCGCTCGCTGGGGATGAGCCACGGCCAGGCGATGCGCCACATCGTCGTCCCGCAGGCGGTGACGAAGATCCCGGCGCCGATGCTGAACGAATTGATCTCGCTGCTCAAGGACACGACCCTGGTCGGCGTGATCGCGCTCGGCGAGGCGGTCCTGATCGGGCGGGAAATCCAGTCCGAAACCTTCAACAGCTCCGCCTACATCCTCGCCGGGGCGATGTTCCTCGTCATCACCCTGCCGATGGCCCGCCTCGTCGATTACCTGATCAAGCGCAACCGCAGCAAGATCGCCCGCGGCTCCCACATCGAGGTCGCCTGATGGCCGAGTCGATGGTCGAGCTGAAGGGGATCTGCAAACGCTTCGGCGGGCTCGAGGTGCTGAAGGGCGTCGACATCGCCGTCGGCAAGGGCGAAGTCGTCTGCATCCTCGGCCCCAGCGGCTCGGGCAAGAGCACGCTGCTGCGCTGCGTCAACCTGCTGGAGCCGCCCGAGGAGGGCGAGATCTTCATCGAAGGCCACGACATCTGCAAGGGGCCGGGATCGGGAACCGGCGCCGAGAGCTGGGAGCTCGACTTCGTCCGCCAGCGGGTCGGGATCGTCTTCCAGCAGTTCAACCTCTTCCCCCACAAGACCGCGCTGGAGAACGTGACCCTGGCCCAGGAGCGGGTGCTCGGCCGCTCGAAGCAGGAGGCGCGGTCGAAGGCGACCGAGCTGCTGCAGCTGGTCGGCCTCGGCGACAAGCTCGGCCAGTACCCGGAAACGCTCTCCGGCGGCCAGCAGCAGCGGGTGGCGATCGCGCGGGCGCTGGCGATGGACCCGCACGTGATGCTCTTCGACGAGGTCACCAGCGCCCTCGACCCCGAGCTCGTCAAGGAAGTGCTCGACGTGATGCGCGAGCTGGCGGCGGAAGGGATGACGATGATGGTCGTCACCCACGAGATCGGCTTCGCCCGCGAGGTCGCCGACCGCGTCATCTTCATGGACGAGGGCGTGATCGTCGAGGAGGGCCCGCCGGCGGAGGTGCTGGAGAGCCCGCGCGAGGAGCGGACGAAGCAGTTCCTCGGCTTGGTGCTGGAGCGGTAAACGCGTCGCTACGCGGCGCCGCCAGCCATTGCCGGCAGGATGACCACGGTGTCGCCGTCTTTGACGGCGGTCTCGAGACCCTGGAGCACCCGCACGTCCTCGTCGTTGAGGTAGACGTTGACGTAGCGGTTGAGCTCGCCGCCCTCTCCGAACAGCTGGGCCTCGGTGTCGGGGTGGGCGTCGGTCAGCGAGCGCAGGACCTCGCCGACGTTGCCGCCCTCGGCCTCGACCTCGGCCTGCCCGCCCGTTTTCGGGCGCAGGACTGGGGGAATGCGAACGGTCGCCATCGAGCGGTGATCCTAGTGAAGTGGGCGCTCAGCGGTCGCCGCCGGCGCCCGCGCAGAATGCGTCGTAGTCCGGGAACTTGCCCATCTCCGACTCCGGGATCTCCTCGGCGTTCTCGCCGCAGATCGGGCAGTCGGGGTCGCGGCGGACCTTCAGCTCGGTGAACCTCGTGCCGAGCGCCTCGTAGAGGAGCAGGCGGCCGATCAGCGGTTCGCCGGCGCCGAGGATCAGCTTGATCACCTCGTTCGCCTGCAGGGTGCCCATCGTCCCGGCCATCACCCCGAGCACCCCGTTGGCGGAGCAGCTCGGCGCCAGCTCGGCCGGCGGCGGGGTCGGATAGAGGCAGCGGTAGCAGGGCCCCTCGTAGGGGACGAAGGTCGAGATCTGACCGTCGAAGCCGAGGATCGAGGCCGAGACGACCGGCTTGCGCAGCCGCACCGAGGCGTCGTTCAGCAGGTAGCGGGTGGGGAAGTTGTCGGCTCCATCGACGACGATGTCGTAGTCCCCGATCACGTCGAGGATGTTGCCGGCGTCGAGGCGGCCGTTGTGCTCGATGACCTCGACGTCGGGGTTGAGGCCTTCGATGAAGATGCGGGCCGAGGTCGTCTTCGGCATCCCGATCCGCTCGGTGTTGTGGATCACCTGGCGCTGCAGGTTGGACTCGTCGACCTCGTCGTCGTCGACCAGGCCGAGTGTGCCGATACCGGCCGCGGCCAGGTAGAGAGCGGCTGGGGCG
>DATHFL010000082.1:0-3270 GCA_035318125.1 Solirubrobacterales bacterium
CTCACGCGGCCCCCATCGCGGCCGTGACGATGCCCTCCTCGGTCGCCTCCGAGCGGCCGAACATCCCCACCTGCCGGCCTTCGCGCATCACCAGGATGCGGTCGCTCATCGCGAGCACCTCCGGCAGATCGGAGGAGATCAGGATGATCGCCATGCCGGAGCGGGCCAGCTCGTCGATGATGTGATGGACCTCGGCCTTGGCGCCGACGTCGATCCCGCGGGTGGGCTCGTCGAGGATGAGCACGGTCGGCTCGGCGTTGAGCCACTTGGCGAGCATGGTCTTCTGCTGGTTGCCTCCCGACAGCCGCTCGACCGGCGTCTCCAGCGAGGGCGCGCGGATGCTGAGCCGGCGCCGGAACCGGTCGGCGACGGCGCGCTCGGCGGAGCTGTCGACGAGCCTGAGCCGCGTCACGTACCGGTCGAGGGTGGCCAGTGTGATGTTCGTGGTGACCGACTGGGGCAGGGAGAGGCCCAGGTGACGGCGGTCCTCGGATAGGTAGGCGATCCCGTGGCGCAGCGCCTCACGCGGTGAGCGGATCACCACCGGCCGGCCGTCCAGCTCCACGCTGCCGGACTCCGCCGGGGCGATCCCGAACAGCGCGAGCGCGACGTCGGTCCGCCCGGCGCCGACCAGGCCGGCGAGACCCAGCACCTCCCCCTTGTGGACCTCGAAGCTCACGTCCGCGAAGGCGCCGGTCCTCCCGATCCCGGAGACGCGGATGGCCAAGTCGCCCCGGGGATGTTCGGTTCGCGCGAAGAACTCCGACATCTCCCGGCCGACCATGTCCTGGATCGCCCGCTGGGGGGTGACCTCGTCCCTGGGTCTGGAGGAGATGCGCCTGCCGTCGCGCAGCACGGTCACGCGGTCGGCGATCTCGAACACCTCGTCGAGGCGGTGGCTGATGAACAGCACGGCCACACCGCTCGCGGTGAGGTGGCGAACCTGCCGGAAGAGCTGCGTCACCTCGTGTGCCGAGAGCGCCGCGGTGGGCTCGTCCATGATGAGCACGCGCACGTCGAGGGAGATGGCCTTGGCGATCTCGACGGCCTGCTGGGCCGCCACGGACAGTCCGTTGGCCAGGCTGCGCACGTCCAGGTGGACGTCAAGCCGGGCCAGGATGGCCTCGGCCTCCCGGTACATCCGGCCCCACCGGACCATGACCCCCCGGTCCCGGTGGCTCATGAAGATGTTCTCGGCGACGTTGAGGTCGGGATAGATCGTCGGCTCCTGGTAGATGGCCGCGATCCCGTGCCGCTGGGCGTCGGCCGAGCTGCGCAACGTGACCTGCTCGCCCTCGACGAGGATCGTCCCCTCGTCCGCCGCGTGGATCCCCGTCATGACCTTGATGAGCGTCGACTTGCCGGCCCCGTTCTCACCCACCAGCGCGTGGACCTCGCCCGGGGAGAGGGTCAGGGAGACGCCCCCGAGCGCCTGGGTGGCGTCGAACCGCTTGGAGATGCCGACCATCTGCAGCACCGGGACGCGATCGGTAAGGCCACTCAATTCTCGATCTCCGTCTTCCGCCCACCCGTCTTGGAGCGAGAGCGCAGCACCACTCACGTTCGAGCGTGTAATATCTCGCACTTCATGACACAAGTTCAAGGCCGAGGTCCCCTATGCTCCGCGGTCGTGAAGACGATCCTGTGCTATGGCGACTCGAACACCTGGGGTTGCATCCCCCTGACCGGTGCGCAGCCGCCGCGGCGGTACGGGCCGGCGCAGCGGTGGCCGGGGGTGCTGCGCCGCGAGCTCGGTGACGGCTTCGGGATCGTCGAGGAGGGCCTGAACGGCAGGACGACGGTCTGGGACGACCCCCTGGAGCCGTTTCGAAGCGGCAAGGAGCTCCTCGTGCCCTGCCTCCTGACGCACCAGCCCATCGATCTGGTGATCGTCATGCTCGGCACCAACGACCTCAAAGGCCGCTTCGGGGTGGGCGCGCGCGACATCGCGGCCGGCGCTGGCTTACTGCTCGACATCGTCCGCGCCAGCGACTGCGGTCCGGGGGAGTCGCCTCCACAGGCACTCCTCGTCTGCCCACCCCCGGTGGGACGCCTCGGCCTGTTCGCGGAGGAGTTCGCCGGCGCCGTCGAGCGGTCCCGCGACCTCGCGCGACACTATGCGGAGGTCGCAGGCGCTCGCTCCTGCCCGTGGATCGATGCCGGCGCCCACGTCAGGTCGAGCGACACCGACGGCATCCACCTCGACGCCCCAAGTCACGAGCAGCTCGGCGTCGCCGTCGCACAACACGTCCGCCGGCTGCTCGCGTGAGTGGAGCGCGCCTGCGTCATCACCTGCTGGCGCTCAGCGCCTCCAGAAGCTGCTCTCGGCTGGCGTTGCCGCCACTCAGGATCAGCGCGACGCGCTTGCCGGCCAGCCGCTCCCGAAGGCGCAGACCAGCCGCCAAGGGCGCCGCGCCGGCTGCCTCGACGAGGTTGCGGGTCGCCTCGATCATCAGCGCCTGGGCGGCACGGATCTCGTCGTCGCCGACGAGCACGAAGTCGTCGAGCCACCGCCAGAGGATCTGCTGCGGGAGCTCGAACGCCGTGCGGGTGGCAAGCCCCTCGGCGCGCGTTTCCATCCTGTCCTCGACCAGACGGCGCTCCCGCCAGGAGCGGAAGGCGGCCGGCGCCGCGTCCGACTGGACTCCTATCACCCTGATCGCCGGATTGATCGCCTTGGCGACGATGCATGCGCCCGCCGCGCCGCTGCCACCCCCGACGGGAGCCACGATCACGTCGGTCTGGGGCTGCTCCTCGAGGATCTCGAGCGTCTCCGTTCCGACGCCCGCGATCAGCAGCGGCTCGTTGCCGGAGTGCACGTAGCGGTAGCCGTGCTCGCTCGCGAGCTGCTCGCAGTGCTCGCGGGCGTCGTCGAAGTCGCGCCCATGGAAGACCAGCTCCGCGCCCAGACCGCGCATGGAGGCAACCTTGACCGGGTTGGCTTGCTCGGGTACGCAGATCGTCGCCTGAACACCGAAGAGGCGGGCGGCATAGGCGATCGACTGGCCGTGGTTTCCGGTCGAGGCCGCGATCACGCCGCGCTTGCGCTCCTCCGCACTGAGCTGCGAGACCAGGTTGACCCCGCCCCGGACCTTGAAGGCGCCGACCGGCTGATGGTTCTCATGCTTGACCAGGACCTCGGCGCCGAGCAGCTCGTCCAGGCCCGCGTAGCCGAAGAGCGGCGTCGGGCGCAGATGCGGCGAGATACGACGTCGCGCCGCAAGCACGTCGGCGAGCGTTGGCATCTGCCACTCCATCGTGCGCTCGAGC
>DATHFL010000083.1:0-6438 GCA_035318125.1 Solirubrobacterales bacterium
AGAATCGCGCGATGCCAGCCTCCCGCAGCTACGACAGGGCTCCCGCCGACATCCGGCCGGTGACGATCGACGCCGGCTACGTCGAAAGCGCCGCCGGCTCGGCGCTGATCTCGATCGGCCGTACGCGGGTGATCTGCACCGCCTCGGTCCAGGAGCAGGTGCCGCGCTGGATGGTCGGCAAGGGCAAAGGCTGGGTGACGGCCGAGTACGCGATGCTGCCCGCCTCGACCGGCGAGCGCAAGCAGCGCGACATCGCCAAGGGCAAACAGGACGGCCGCGGGGTCGAGATCCAGCGCCTGATCGGGCGCTCGCTGCGGGTCGTGGTCGACTTCAGGGCGATGGGCGAACGCAGCGTCTACGTCGACTGCGACGTGCTCGAAGCCGACGGCGGCACCCGCTGCGCGGCGATCACCGGCGGCTACGTCGCCCTGCGCCAGGCCTTCCAGAAGCTGGTCGACAAGAAGGCGCTCGAGGCACTGCCGCTGACCGGCTCGGTGGCGGCGGTCAGCGTCGGCGTCGTCAACGGCCGCGCCCTCTGCGACCTCGACTACGGCGAGGACTCCAACGCCGAAGTCGACGCCAACGTGGTGATGACCGGCGAGGGCGGCCTGGTCGAGGTGCAGGCGACGGCGGAGCGGACGCCGCTCTCGCGCGCCTCGCTCGACGAGCTGCTCGAGCTCGCCGAGCAGGGGATCGGCCGCCTGCGGGAGGTGCAGGAGCGCGCCGCGTGATCCTCTCCACCCGCAACCGGCACAAGCTGAAGGAGATGGCTGAGGTGCTGCCGGGGGTGGAGCTGGTGCCGCTGCCCGAGGAGGTCGAGCTGCCGCCGGAGACCGGCGACAGCTTTGAGGCCAACGCGCTGATCAAGGCCCGCGCCGCCCACGCGGCGACCGGCGAGGCGACGATCGCCGATGACTCCGGGATCGAGGCCGCCGACCTCGGCGGCGCCCCCGGGATCTACTCGGCCCGCTACGCCGGCGAGGGGGCGAGCGACGAGGACAACCTGGCGAAGCTGCTGCGCGAGGTCGACGCCGCCGGCACCGGGCGCCGGGCCGCCTACGTCTGCGCGATCGCCCTGATCGACGAGGAGGGGCACGAGTACGTCTTCGAGGGCCGCTGCGAGGGGACGCTGCTGCCGGAGGGGCGCGGCAGCGGCGGCTTCGGCTACGACCCCGCGTTCGTCCCCGACGAGACCGGCCCCAACGACCAGCGGACGTTCTCCGAGCTGAGCGCAAAGGAGAAGCACGCGATCAGCCACCGCGGCAAGGCGGCGCGGATGCTGGCGCGGCACCTGGGCCTGGAGGCCGAGGCGGCGCCATGATCCGCACCAAAAGCGGCGCCGCGGCGCTCTCGATCGCCTCCAACTCGATCCTGATCGCGCTCAAGCTCGCTGCCGGGGCGATCACCGGCTCGATCGCGATCCTCACCGAGGCGATCCACTCGCTGATCGACCTCGTCGCCTCGGTGATCGCCTTCGTCTCGGTCCGCAAGGCCGACGAGCCGGCCGACGCGGAGCACCCCTACGGGCACGAGAAGGTCGAGAACCTGGCGGCGACGATCGAGGGGATGCTGATCCTGGTCGGCGCCGCGGTGATCGTCTACGAGGCGACCCACCGCCTCGTCGCCGGCGCCTCGGTCGGCAGCCTGGGAGTCGGCATCGCCGTGATGGGGCTCTCGGTCGTCGCCAACCTCGTCGTCTCGACCGTCCTCTCCCGCCAGGCGCACGTCCACGACTCGCCGGCGCTGGAAGGCGACGCCGCCCACCTGCGCACCGACGCCCTCACCTCGGCCGGCGTCCTCGTCGGGCTCGCTCTGGTCGAGATCACCGGCGCCGCCGCCTTCGACTCGATCACCGCCCTCGTCGTCGCCGCGGCGATCGTCTGGGCCGGGATCGCGATCATCCGCCGCTCCTCCGGCGTGCTCGTCGACGAGGCCCTGCCGGCGGCGGAGATGGACCGGATCGAGGCGGCGATCGCCGCCGCCCGCACCCCCGAGGTCGCCGGCTACCACAAGCTCCGCGCCCGCCGCGCCGGCCGCCGCCGCCACATCGACTTCCACGTCCAGTACCGCTCGGGCACCACGCTGGAGCGCGCCCACGAGCTCGCCCACGAGATGCGCGCCTCGATCGAGGCGACGATCCCCCAGGCCGAGGTGCTGATCCACGCCGAGCCCGAGACCTCGGTTCGCGAGGGCGAAGACGGTCCCTATCGCTCGGGGTAGCGCCCCCGTGTCGCCTTTTGCGCCCATACGGGCGCATAAAGCGACACGCTAAGGAGGCGGCAGGAGGTTGACGCCCGCCGCCAGCCCGACCGCGACCAAAGTGATCGCGTAACCGGTGTAGCCGCTGAAGGCGAAGAGGACCGCGGCGATCGCGCAGACGACCACGACCGTGATCCAGGAGGCTCGGGCGAGGGACACGGTCGGTATTTTCACGCAGATGAAGGACGCTGCCGCAGCCGCCGCCCCCAGCGAGGAGTCCGCGGAGGCGGCATTGGAGTTCCTGACCGAGATGTCGCCCGACCTGCGGGGGGCGGCGATCCTCGGTCCCGAGGGGGAGGTCCTGGCGGCGACCGGCGAGGAGCCGGAGCGCTGGGGCGAGGACGTCGCCGTCCTCCTCGCCGCCGCCGACGCCGCCGAGGCGGTGCCGGCCGAGCAGGTCCACGTCGCCACCGAGCAGGGCGAGGTCTTCGCCGTTCGCAACGAGGGACTGGCCGCCGTCGCGGTCACCGACCGCTTCCCGCTCGCCTCGCTGATGCTCTTCGACATGCGCTCGACCCTGCGGCAGCTGGCACGACGGGACGAAAAGTCCGACGCGGGGGGCCGACGGGACGAAATAACTACCTCAGAGGGTCATTCCGGCCCGTCGGCGGGAAGAGATGGACGTTCTGGCCCGTCGGGGGAGGGTTGATGCCGCCTAAGCCGCACCGGGTTCTGCTCGATCGCGTCTCTGTTTACGCCGACGAAGCGGCTGCCTTCATGCGGCGGCGGCGGATCGCGCGGCGGCCCTTCGCCCGCCTCTACTACCCGAACGGGCGCAGCGCCGACCACGCCCAGGACTCGGGCAGCGGCGCCGAGCTCTTCGTCGCCGCGGGACGGCTGATCGAGGTCGCCGGGAAGAAGCCGCGCGGATGAGCGAGCTGCTCGACCCCGCTGTCGCCGAGCGCGTCCTCGGCCGTGCCCTCGCCAACGGCGGCCGCTTCGCCGAGGTCTTCGCCGAACGCCGCCGCGGCCAGTCGATGGCGATCGAAGAGTCGCGGATCGAGTCGGTCCAGACGGGGGCGGAGGAGGGCGCCGGCGTCCGCGTGGTCGAGGGCAACACCACCTACTTCGCCCACGTCGACGGGCTCGACCCCGCCGACCTCGAACGCGCCGCCGGCGAAGCCGCCGCCGCCCTCAAGGGCGACCGGCACCAGCCGCAGCCGCTGCGGGCGCGGGAGGCGACGCCGCTGCCGATCGAGCGCCGCCCCGAAGACGTCCCCGCCGAGCGCAAGGCGGCGCTGCTGCGCGAGCTCGACCAGCGGGCGCGCGCCAGGGGCGAGGAGATCGCCCAGGTCACCGCTTCCTACGCCGAGGCCCGGCGCGAGGTCGCGATCGCCAACTCCGACGGCCTCCTCACCGGCGACGACCGCACCCGAACTCGGATCGGCGTCCAGACGGTCGCCCGCGGCAACGGCAACGTCGAGACCGGGGCCGAGACGCTCGGCGCCCACCGCGGCTTCGAGCTGCTCGAAGACGACCCCGGCCAGATCGCCGAGGGAGCGGCGGCGAAGGCGCTGGCTCTGCTCGACGCCGTTCCCGCCCCCTCCGGCTCGATGCCGGTGGTCGTCGGCGGCGGCTTCGGCGGCGTCCTCTTCCACGAGATGACTGGCCACGGCCTCGAGGCCGACCACATCCAGAAGGGCGCCAGTGTCTACGTCGGCAAGCTCGGCGAGCGCGTCGCCGAGCCGCTGCTGAACGCCTACGACGACGGCCGCCTGCCGGGCGAGTGGGGGAGCGACGCGATCGACGACGAGGGCCAGCCGACCCAGAAGACGCAGGTGATCGAGGAAGGTCGCCTCACCTCCTACCTCTACGACCACCTGACCGCCGAGCGCGCCGGCGTCGCCTCGACCGGCAACGGGCGCCGCGAGAGTTTCCGCCAGCTGCCGATCCCGCGGATGACCAACACCTACATCGCCCCCGGCGAGTCCACCCCCGAGGAGATGATCGCCGCGGTCGAGCGCGGCTTCTACGCCGTCTCCTTCGGCGGCGGCCAGGTCGACCCGGCCACCGGCGACTTCGTCTTCGGCGTCTCCGAGGGCTACCTGATCGA
This sequence comes from Solirubrobacterales bacterium, assembly GCA_035318125.1. GTDB lineage: Bacteria > Actinomycetota > Thermoleophilia > Solirubrobacterales > 70-9 > VAYN01. The sequence continues at coordinate 4,313 of DATHFL010000083.1, forward strand.
GGGCGGCGAGGTGACCACGCCCTGCCGCGGCGCCACCCTGATCGGCAACTGCCTCGACGCCCTGGCGGCGATCGACGCGGTCGGCGACGACTTCTTCATGAAAACGGGGATCTGCGGCAAGGGCGGCCAGAAAGTGCCGGTCGGGACCGGCCAGGGCCACGTCCGCCTCCGCGCCCTGACCGTGGGAGGGACCGACCGGTGAGGCGGAGGCGAACGTCTTATGACTGAGCTGAGCGCGGTCGCCCACCGCGCCGTCGAGGCGGCGCTCGCCGCCGGCGCCGGCGAGGCCGAGGCCTACGTCTCCCGCGAGGGCGGCCGCGAGGTCCGCGTCCACGGCGGCGAGGTCGAGAGCTTCACCGCGGCGGTCCAAACCGGGGTTGGGATACGAGCTTGGATCGGCCACCGGGTCGGCTACGCCTTCGGCACCGACCTCTCCGAGGCGGGCGTCGCCGCGATCGCCGCCGCTGCCGCCGAGGCGGCCGGCGCCGCCGACGAGGACGAGTTCGCGTCCCCGCCCCAGCCGGCCGAGTTCGAGGCCCTGCCCGGCCTCAGCGACCCCTCGATCGGCGAATGGGAGACCCCCCGTGTCGCCGAGCTGGCGCTGACGGTCGAGCGCACCGCCCTCGCCTCCGACCCGCGGCTGGTCGCGGTCGAGCAGGCGATCTACGCCGACGCCGACGAGCAGGTGGCGATCGCCTCCTCGACCGGCGTCGCCGGCGAGTACGAGACCTCCAGCTGCTACGCCTACCTGCAGGCGCTGGCCGAGGGCGAGGGGGCGCGCGAGACCGGTCTCGGCTTCGGCCTCGCCCGCGGCCCCCAGGGCCTCGATCCGGAGGCGATCGGCGCCGAAGGGGCGCGGCGGGCGCTGGAGATGATCGGCGCCGGCAAGCCCGCCTCCCGCGCCTGCCCGGTCGTCTTCGACGAGAACGTCGCCGCCAGCTTCGCCGGCCTGATCGGCGGCGGCCTCGGCGCCAAAGCCGTGCAGCGCGGCCGCTCGCCGTTCGCCGGCCGGCTCGGCCAGGAGGTCGCCAGCGAGGCCTTCGTCCTCCACGACGACGGCCGCGACCCCCACGGTCCCGCCTCGGCCCCCTTCGACGGCGAGGGGGTGCCGCGCCGCCGCACCGCCCTGATCGAGGGCGGCCGCCTGCGCTCCTACCTCTACGACACCTACACCGCCAACCGCGAGGGCGGCGACTCGACCGGCTCGGCCGCGCGCCAGACCTACCGCTCGCTGCCGGCGGTCTCGCCCTCGAACCTGGTCGTCGCCCCCGGCGAGCTCTCCTTCGAGCAGCTGCTGGCCGCGGCCGGCGACGGCGTCTTCGTCAACGACGTCGCCGGTCTGCACTCCGGCGTCAACCCCGTCACCGGCGTCTTCTCGGTCGGCGCCTCGGGCCGGGAGATCCGCGACGGCCAGCTCGCCGAGCCGGTCCGCGAGTTCACGATCGCCGGCGAGCTGGTGGCGATGCTCGGCGCCGTCAGCGCCGCCGGGGCGGAGTCCCGCTGGGTCCCGTTTGGGGGCTCTGTGAGTACTCCGTCGCTGCTGATCGCCGAGCTGGCGATCAGCGGTTCGTGACATTTGGCTCCAGAGCGCAAGGTCTTACGCCGAGGCCACTGTTAGATTGCGCCGATCTTCAAACCCCGAGGAGGACTTACGACGTGACCAAGGCTGAGTTTCTGGATCAACTTGCCGGCGACGAGCGACTGGGCAGCAAGAAGGCTGCTAGCGACGCTGTGGACGCCGTTCTCGAGGCCATCACCGGCGCCCTGAGCAAGGGCGAGGAGGTCGCCTTCACCGGTTTCGGCAAATTCCACGTCGCCGAGCGCGGCCCGCGCCAGGGCGTCAACCCCCGTACCGGCGAGCGGATCACGATTCCGGGCGGCAAGGTGCCCCGGTTCTCCGCCGGCTCCGCTCTGAAGACCCAGGTCAAGGGCGGCTGAGAGCCCCCTGACGACCTGCTTCGCCGATCGGCTCGCGGCGCTCGTCGAAGAGCGCCGCAGTCAGATCTGCCTCGGCCTCGACCCCGACCCCGCGAAACTCGCCGGGTCGGGGGCGGAGGCGGGCGACCCCGAGGCGCCGGCCGCTGAGCTGGCTGCCGCTGCGGTCGCCGACCACTGCCGCGCCCTGA
>DATHFL010000084.1:0-18203 GCA_035318125.1 Solirubrobacterales bacterium
CTCTCCGCCGACTACAGCCAGGTCGAGCTCCGCGTCCTCGCCCACGTCGCTGACGAGACGGTGCTGAAGGAGGTCTTCCGCGAGGGCGAAGACGTCCACGCCGCCACCGCCGCCGAGGTCTTCGAGATCGAGCGCGACGAGGTCGACGTCGGCCAGCGCTCGAAGGCGAAGATGGTCAACTTCGGCATCGTCTACGGGCTGACCGGGTTCGGGCTCGCCGACCGCCTCAACATCCCGCGCAAAGAGGCCGAGGAATTCGTCGCCCGCTACCTGGAGCGCTTCCCGGCGGTGCGCGCCTTCCGCGAGCAGGTGATCGAGCGCGCCCAGGAGGAGGGCCACGTGACGACGCTGATGGGGCGGCGGCGACCGATCCCGGAGCTGCGCTCGGGCAACCCCAACACCCGCCGGCTCGGCGAGCGGCTCGCCGTCAACACGGTGATCCAGGGCACCGCCGCCGACGTCATCAAGGTGGCGATGGTGCGCTGCCAGAGGGCGCTGCGGGAGACGGAGGGGGAGACCCGCCTCGTCCTGCAGATCCACGACGAGCTCCTCTTCGAGGGCCCGCCGGGGGAGATGGAGGCGGCGGCCGAGCTGGTCGAGCGCGAGATGTGCGCCGCCTACCCGCTCGATCCGCCGCTCGAGGTCGACATCGGCGTCGGCCGCGACTGGCTCGACGCCAAGTAGCCGACCGGGAAGGTTCACTCTCCCCATGGACAAGGGCCTCGCCGTCGTCCTCACCGCCGTCACCGGCGGCCTGATCGCCGCTCAGGCGCCGATCAACGCCGGCCTCGGCAAGGCGACCGGGAGCATCGCGGCAGCCCTCGTCTCCTTCTCGATCGGCACCGCGGCGCTGGCCGCGGTCGTCGTCCTCAGCGGCAAGGCCGGCGGCCTCGGCTCGACCTTCGACGTCAGCTGGTACTACCTGCTCGGTGGCCTGCTCGGCGCGATCTACGTGCTCAACGCGCTGATCGCCGTCGCCGCGATCGGCGCCGGCGGCGTCGCTGCGGCGACCGTCTTCGGTCAGCTGACGGCCGCGGTGGTGATCGACCGGCTAGGCCTGTTCGGCCTGGAGCAGACTCCGCTCACGGCCGGCCGCGTCCTCGGCGTCGTCCTGCTGCTGGCCGGGACGCTGCTGGTCGTCCGCTGAGCCGGCGAACCCGGGCGGGGCGATCCGCAGGTAGTGGTTGAAGGACCACTCGACGAAGCGCTTCGACCCCAGCAGCCTGATCAACGGCCCGAGCAGTCGCGGCGGCACCCGCGGCACCAGCTTCTGCGCCCGCAGCATCCAGCGGAACTTCCACTCGTGCGAGTCGTGGAAGGAGGCGTAGGCGGCGGCGGCCTCCTCGCGTCCCTGGCGGCCCTCGACGACGCCGCGCAGCTCGCGCCCGAGCGCGATCCCGAAGTAGAGCGCGGTCCTGATCCCCTCCGCGGTCAGCGGCAGGCAGTGGCCGGCCGAGTCGCCGGCGAAGAAGACGCCGCCCTCGGTGCCGCGGCGGATCTTGTGGGGGATCCAGTTGCCCTGGTAGCGGACGCGGTCGCGGCCGAGGTCCTCGGCGAGGAGCTCGGTGGTCTCGCGGACGTGGAAGCGGGGGTCGAAGGAGCCAACCCCGATCCGGACCTCGTCGCGGGCCGGGAACGACCAGCCGTAGCCGGCGGGGACGTAGCGGCGGTCGATCCAGACCTCGAGGTCCTCGGCGCTGCCCTCGGGGTGGACCTCGAGGCCGCGCGAGAGCGGCGCGTCGGGCGGCTGGTAGCCGTCGCCACTGGCCAGCATCCGCCGCCAGCCGAGCGCGTCGACGACGAGCGGGGCGGAGACGACGCCGCGGTCGGTCTCGACGGCGATCGCGCCGCCCCCGTTCGCCGGCGCGGCGCGGCCGTTGACCTTGGCGGTCTCGAAGGTCGCGTCGCAGTCGCGCCAGAGCAGCTGGCAGAGCTCGCGGTAGTCGAAGGTCGAGAAGGTCCAGGGAAGGCGGTAGCGGGCGGTGCCATGGGGGGTGCGGAGGACCAGGGTGTCGAAGCGCTGGCGCTCGGCGCCCATCAGCCCCAGGCGCTGCAGCCACTCGGTCGGGATGCCGCAGGCGGAGGTCTGGCGCTCGCCGATCTCGTAGCGGTCGACGATCAGCACGTCGGCCCCCGAGCCCGCCAGCTCGCGGGCGACGGCGAGGCCGGCGAAGCTGGCGCCGCAGATGAGGACGTCGTGCGTGCCGCCCAGGGGCGTACGTTCGTCGCCGCGTTTGGTGGCTCGGACCGGCATCGCGGCGGATTCTGCCATCATTGCCGCCCGTGTCCGCGACCGAGACCATGACGCCTGCGCCCAGCGCCACGCCCGTCGACGGTTCGAACGGCCTTCTGCTGCAGATCGACGGCAAGATCGTCCCCAATTACGCGGCGACGATGGTCTCCTTCGAGGAGGGCGACGTCGTCAAAGGCAAGGTCGTCCGGATCGACAAAGACGAGGTGCTCGTCGACATCGGCTACAAGGCCGAGGGGGTCATTCCCTCGAACGAGCTCTCGATCCGCAAGTCGGTCGATCCGCACGAAGAGGTCGAGCTGGGGGAAGAGATCGACGCCCTCGTCCTCACCAAGGAGGACTCCGAGGGCCGGCTGATCCTCTCCAAGAAGCGCGCCCGCTTCGAGAAAGCCTGGCGCCGGATCGAGGTCGCCGCCGACTCGGGCGAACCGGTTGAAGGCGGGGTGATCGAGGTCGTCAAGGGCGGTCTCATCCTCGACCTCGGGGTGCGCGGCTTCCTGCCCGCCTCGCTGGTCGACATCCGCCGCGTCCACAACCTCGACGAGTTCATGGGCCAGACGCTCGAATGCAAAGTGATCGAGCTCAACCGCAGCCGCAACAACGTCGTCCTCTCGCGCCGCGCGGTGCTGGAGGAGGAGCGCAAAGAGGTCCGCGAGCAGATCCTCGGCCGGCTCGAGCCGGGCCAGGTCGTCGAGGGCAAGATCTCCAACATCGTCGACTTCGGCGCCTTCGTCGACCTCGAGGGCATCGACGGCCTGATCCACATTTCCGAGCTTTCCTGGAGCCACGTCAACCACCCCTCCGAAGTCGTCTCGATCGGCGACACGGTGCGGATCAAAGTCCTCGACATCGACCGCGACCGCCAGCGGATCTCCCTGGGTCTGAAGCAGACCCAGGAGGACCCGTGGCAGCGGGTGATCAACACCCACCGCGGCGGCGACGTGCTCGAGGGGACCGTGACCAAGGTCGTCGCCTTCGGCGCCTTCGTCGAAATCCTCCCCGGGGTCGAGGGCCTGGTCCACATCTCCGAGCTCGCCGACCACCACGTCGAGAACCCGAGCGAAGTGGTCGAGCCGGGGTCGAAGCTGAACGTGAAGATCCTCGAGATCGACGAAGAGCGGCGGCGGTTGTCGCTCAGCATCAAGCGGGTCGAGGGGCAGAACATGCCGATGCAGGACCTCGGGGCGCAAATTGCTGAGGCTGAGGGCGCCGAGACCGAGGGGCAGACCGCCGAGCCGGCGGGTCCTGTCTCCGATTCTGGACTCTCCCTACCGGGAGAGTCCTCAGAATCGTCGCCACCCGCCGGAGGGGAGTCTGAGGCCGAGGGTTCGGACTCCTCGGCTGCTGATGAGGCCGAAGCTCCGGTCGCTGAGGTTGCCGAGAACGGAGATCCTGAAGAGGAGCATCAGGAGGGGGAATCGGTGCAGGAGCGGCCGGATTCGCCCGACGACGTCGACGACGCTGCCGGCGACGACGCGCAGACGAGCGAGTCCGAGCAGGACTGAGCGGCGCCCGTGGCGCCGCTGAAGATCGGCCTCACCGGCGGGATCGCAGCGGGGAAGTCGGAGGCGCTGGCGGCCTTCGGGCGGCTGGGCGCGGCGACGCTGTCCAGCGACGCGGTCGTCCACGAGCTGCTCGAAAGCGAGGAGCTGCGCGACCGGCTGGTCGAGCGCTGGGGGCCGGAGGTCGCTCCCGAGGGTGCGATCGACCGGGCGAAGATCGGCGAGATCGTCTTCGCCGACCCCGAGCAGCTGAGCTGGCTGGAGGAGCAGGTCCACCCGCTGGTCAAGGCGCGGACCGCCGCCTGGCTGCTCTCGCTGCCCGCGGAGACCGAGGTCGCGGTGGTCGAGGTGCCGCTGCTCTTCGAGGCTGGCAGCGACGCGGTCTTCGACACCACCGTCGCCGTCGTCACCGCCGACGAGCTGCGGCGCGAGCGTGCCGCCGCCCGCGGCCATGCCCTCGTCGACGAGCGCGAGGCGCGACAGCTGACCCAGCTCGAGAAGGCCGAGCGGGCCGAGCACGTGGTCGAGAACGACGGCTCGGTGGAGGACCTGGAGCGGGCGCTGTCCGCCCTGCTCGCGAGGCTGCGGCGATGAAGCGCAAGCAGCGCCGCCGCCGGATCGCCGCCCTCGGCACCCTCGCCGTGCTGATCGGGGTGCTGGCCGGCGCGCTGGTCGCCGGCGGCGCCTTCGACGACGCCCTGCAGGAGCTGACCCTGCCGCTGCGCCACGAGGACGTGATCCGCCAGCAGGCCGACGAAAAGGAAGTCGACGCGGCTCTGATCGCCGCCGTCATCTACTCCGAGTCGAAGTTCAGCGACCAGGAATCGAGCGCCGGCGCCCGCGGGCTGATGCAGATCACCCCGGAAGCGGCCGAATACATCGAGAAACGGAGCGGCGGCACCACCTTCGAGCTCTCCGACCTCTCCGACCCGGAACTGAACATCCGCTACGGCACCTTCCTCCTGCGCGAACTGCTCGACCGCTACGACGGCGACGAGGCGGCGGCGCTCGCCGCCTACAACGCCGGCCCCGGCAACGCCGACGAGTGGGGCGGGGCGGACCTGACGGTCGAGGACATCGGCTTCCCGGAAACCCGTGCCTACGTCGAAGAGGTGCTGGAGAAGCGACAGGAGTACCGCGGCAAGTACGCGAAGGAGCTCGGCTATTAACCCCGCCGCCCCCAGGCCCCGGGTCGCCGCCCTGGCCCTCGCCGTCGGCATCGTCCTCGCCGACTCCTCGATCGTCGTCCTCGCCCTGCCCGAGATCTACCGGGAGCTCGACACCAGCGTCTCGGGGGTGACCTGGGTGCTGGTCTCCTTCAACCTCGTGCTGGCGCTGGCGGCGGTGCCGGCGGCGCTGCTGGCGCGGCGGGTCGGGCCGGGGCGGGCGGCCTCGGTCGGGCTGGCGGTCTTCGCCGGGGCGGGGCTGGCCTGCGGGCTGGCGGACGAGCTCTCGACCCTGATCCTCGCCCGCTGCGTGCAGGCGCTCGGCGGCGCCGCCGCGGTCACCGCGGCCCTGGAGCTGCTGCCGGCGACGGTCTGGGCGGGAGCGGGGGCGACTGGCGCCGCGCTCGGGCCGGCGGTCGGCGGCGTCCTCACCGAGCTCGTCTCCTGGCAGTCGGTCTTCCTCCTGCAGGTGCCGGTGGCGCTGGCGGCGGCGGTGCCGATCCTCGCGGTCGCCAGGCACGAGGCGGCGACCGGGATCATCGAGCCGGAGCTGCGCCGCACCGGCCGGCCGCACATCTGGGCGAACCTGGCGCTGGCGATGGTCTCGGCGGCGATCGCGGCGGCGCTGTTCCTGCTGGTGCTGCTGCTGATCGAAGGCTGGCGCCTGAGCCCGATCGAAGCGGCGCTGGTCGTCTCGGTGATGCCGCTGGCGGCGATCGGCGCCAGCAAGCTGGCGGAGCTCGTGCCCGACGCGCGCTCGCGCGCCGCCGCCGGGGCGATCCTCGTCTCCGGCGGGCTCGCCGGCCTCGCCTTCCTGCCGAAGGCGACGATCGTGTTGACGGTGCCGCCGCAGGTCCTGGTCGGGGTCGGCCTCTCGCTCGTCCTCTCGGCGCTGACCGAGACGGCGCTCGGCGGCCGCGCCCCGCAGGCGATCCACGGCGGCTGGACGATCTCCGCCCGCCACGCCGGCGTCGTCATCGGGCTGCTGGCGTTGACGCCGATCTTCACCGCCGACATCGACCAGCAGCGCCACGACGCGATCAACGCCGGCACCGCGGTGATCCTCGACTCGCCGGTCAACCCGCTGCTGAAGCTCGACCTCGCCCAGAAGGTGAGCAACCAGCTCGAAGAGGAGCGGGGCAAGGTGCCGACGATCGGCCCGGCCTTCGAGCCGCTGCCCGACGACCCGGTGCAGCGGGCCGAAGTCGAACAACTGCAGGGCGAACTCCAGGACCAGCTCGACCGCGGCGCCACCCACGCCTTCAGCACCTCGTTCCTCCTCGCGGCGCTGCTGGGGATGATCGCGCTGCTGCCGATAGGGCTGTCGCGGGAGGTGGAGCTGTGAGGGGGCGGGTGCTGGTGATCGGCTCGATCGTCGCCTCGCTGGTCCTGGTCGGGGCCTACCTGGCGGCGGGCGGCTCCTCCTACGAGCCGGAGAAGGTCCAGGACCCCTGCCAGCCGCGGCCCTGGAGCAACCCGCAGAGCCTCGGCGAAATCGCCAACCAGTTCACGACCTCGGCGCTCGACGGCGCCGCCTGCAAGCTCGGGGTCTCCCGCGAGGCGCTGGCGCGGGCGCTGGCGACGCCGGCGGGCCGCAAACGCTTCACCGAGAAGTACGGGATCGACGACGAGAAGCTGGCGAAGGCGGTCCGCGCCGGCCTCCTCCGCGCCGTCGACGACGCCGAAGAAGCGGGCGCCCTCAACCCCCTCCTCGCCGTCCCCCTGCGCGAGACCCTGCGGCAGATCCCGCTGGAACAAGCGATCGAAATCATCAACAACGCCCGCGGCCTGCTGGGCAACGTCCAAAGCTTCCTCGGCCCAGCCAGCGACCTGCTCGAAGAACTGCTGCCCTAGGAGGGATTGCTAGCCGCTGCCGGGGGGCTCGGGGGGCCCGCCTTCGCCCTCGAGCGTTGCGCGGCGCTGGCGGTACTCCTCCGGGGAGATGTCTCCCGTGGCGAGGCGGTGGTCGAGCACTTCGGTCGGGGTGCGGCTGTGGAGGTGGTGGCCGCCCGAGACCGATCGCAGCAGCCAAACGGCGCCCGCGATCAGGAGGCCCCAGAAGAGGACCATCATCAGGACCATCAACACCCACCAGCCAGCATCCCAGTCGCCCATGTGCTCCATCCCTGCCAAGCTAGGCCACCGAGGCCGCCCGGACGACGGGTGAAACCCACCGCGTTGCGGTGGCGGACTACGGATTGATTCAGGGCGGCCGCGCGGGACCATCGGGGCATGGCGCAGGAAACCCTCGCTCCCACGACCCTGGCCTCTGGGGGGCGCGTCGCCGTCCTCACCGCGGAAGGCGTCGAAAAGAGCTTCCACCGCGGCATCTGGCCGCTGCGGCGCAAGGTCGAGGTGCTGCGCGGCGCGAGCCTGGAGGTCCGGGCCGGCGAGCTCGTCGGGCTGGTCGGCGAGAACGGCTCCGGCAAGAGCACGCTGATCCAGGTCGTCGTCGGCCTGCTCGGCAGCGACGGCGGCAGCGTCAAGCGGCCCGAGCGCATCGGCTACTGCCCGCAGCAGCCGATGCTGTGGGAGAAGCTGACGGTCGCCGAGCATTTCCAGCTCTACGGCCGGGCCTACGGGATGGACGACGAGGAGCTGGCCGCCGCCGAGGCGAACCTGCTCGACGAGTTGCAGTTCGCCAGGTACCGCGGCTACCGGATCGAGGAGCTCTCGGGGGGCACGCGGCAGAAGCTGAACCTGGCGATCTCGCTGATGCACGAGCCGGCGCTGCTGCTGCTCGACGAGCCCTATTCGGGCTTCGACTGGGAGACCTACCTGCGCTTCTGGGAGATGGCCCAGCGCCGCCGCGACGCGGGCATGGGCATCCTCATCGTCTCCCACCTGCTGGCCGAGCGCGAGCGGCTCGACCGCATGTACGAGCTCTGCGAAGGGCGGATCTGCGCGTGCTGAGCGCGGCGCTGCCGACGAGCACCGCTTTCGTCCGCGAGCACCTGCGGGCGCCGCTGACGCTGGCGATGCTGATTGCGATCCCGGTCTTCTTCGTCCTCGTCTTCGCCAGCGTCCTCGGGGAGTTCTCCGAGGCCCTCGGGGGCACCCTCGCCAGCCAGTCGGCGACCGCGATCAGCGCCGGCTGGGCGACCGCCTTCCTCTGCGGTGCGCTCGCCTTCTTCCAGGTCTCCTCCTCACGCGGGGCGGACCGCCGCCTCGCCGCGGCCGGGCTCGGGCCGCTGCGGGTGGCGCTCTCCCGCATCTTCGCGGCGCTCGCGATCGGCCTCACGGTCAGCGCCGTCGCCTTCGCGACGCTCTGGCTGCGCAGCGGCGTCGAGCATCCCCTCCACGCCTTCGCCGCGATCTTCGCCTTCGCCGCCACCTACACCGGCATCGGCGCCGTGGTCGGCGCCTTCGTCAAGGGCCAGCTCGAGGGCTCGCTGCTCGTCGTGCTCGTCTTCTCCGTCGACGCCTTCTCCGATCCCCAGATGACGAGCAACGGGCTGATCGCCCAGACGCCGACGGGGGAGGCGGCGAACCTGCTCGTCGCCGCGGGCGGGGGCCAGGGCTCGCCGGGGGGCGACTGGGCCGGAGCGGGCCTGATCGCGCTTGCGGCCCTCGCGGTCGCCCTGGCTGCCTTCTGGTCCTCGGCGAGGATGAGGGCCTGACGATGTCCGCGCGGGCACGCGCCGCGACCGCGATGGCGTTTCGCGACCAGCGCCGGCGGCCGCTGGTCCTGGTCCTGCTCGTGATCGTCCCCGCCTACGTGATCACCCGGAGCATCGCCGAGACCCTGCCGACGCCGCGCGACGTCGGCTTGCCGGGGGGAGCGATCGTCCACACGACGATGAAGGACGTCCACGGCGCCGAGATGGGCGGCGTCACGATCGCCTTCGTCGTCGCCCTGGTCGGCGTCTTCGTCATGCAATCGGCGCTCGAGGGGGACCGGCGGCTCGTCCTCGCGGGCTTTCGCCCGGGCGAGACCGTCCTCGCCCGCCTCGCGGTCCTGCTCGCGGCGACGGCGGTGGTGGTCGGCGTCTCGGCGCTCGTCACCGCGCTCAGCTTCGACGCCGCCTCCTGGCCGGCGTTCGTCGCGGCCTTCCTCTTGATCGGGCTGATCTACGGCGGGATCGGCGCCCTTGCCGGCGCCGTCCTCGACAAGCTTGCGGCCACCTACCTGATGCTGTTCCTCGTGATGACCGACGTCGGGATCGTGCAGAGCCCGATGTTCAGCACGACGCCGGGGCGCTTCGCCGTCCTGCTGCCCGGCTATGCCCCCTCGCGGCTGATGTACGAGGGGGCGTTCTCCACCGGCTTCCACGCCGGCGGCGAGCTGGCGCTGAGCCTCGCGTGGCTCGTCGCGGTCGCCGCCGCCGTGGGCTTCGTCCTCAGCCGTGCCGTCAGCTCGCGCAGCGTGAGCGCGCCGAGTTAGCTCGCAGGCTCGCCGGGGCGTCGCCGGGCCAGCAGCGAGATGCTGGTGACGCCGTATTTCTGGGTCGCGTTGTCGGCGCGGTCGGAGATGAAGCGGTAGTCGTTCTCGCGCACCTCGGCGATCTCGAAGCCGGCCTCCGCGATCGTCTCCAGGTAGCGCTCGCGCTGCATCGCGCCGCCGATGCAGGCGGCCCAAAGGGAGGCGTCGCAGGTGACGCCCTCCGGCAGCTGTTTGGCGCTGACGATGTCGGCGATCGCCAGCCGGCCCCCGGGGCGCAGCGCCGCCGCGGCGGCGGCGAAGACGGCCGGCTTGTCGGGCGAGAGGTTGACGACGCCGTTGGAGATCACGCAGTCGACCGAGCCGGGCTCGACCGGCGGTCCCTCGATCTGGCCCTCGCGGAACTCGGCGTTGGCGAGCCCGGCCTGGGCGGCGAGGTCGGTCGCCTTGGCCAGCTGCTCGGCGGTCATGTCGACGCCGATCACCCGTCCCTGTCCGCCGGTTGCGAGCGCCGCGAGGAAGGCGTCGGTCCCCGAGCCGCTGCCGAGGTCGAGCACGGTCTCGCCCGGCGCGATCGCCGCCAGGTCCATGAAGTAGCCGACCCCGGCGAAGGAGTCGATCGCCGCGGCCGGGATGCGGTCGAGGTCGGCGGCCGGGTAGCCGAGGTGCTCGGCCAGCGGCCGCCCGGTCTCGAAGTGGAACTCGTGGTCGGGGTGCAGGGCGACCTCCTGGTACATCCCCTTCACCCGCGCGGTGAGGTCGGCGGTGTCGAGCTGGCGTTCGGTCGTGGTCACGGTGGGTCTCCTTCTATGCGTGTTTGGGAGCGGGGGCGCCTGCCAGGCGCCATTCAGGCCAGCCGTCCTCCAGGCGGCGTGCGGCGTGCCCGGCCTCATTGAGCCGGCGGACCGCCTCGTGCGCGTAGGCGCAGAAGGGGCCGCGGCAGTAGGCGACGACCTCCTGGCCGGGCGGGAGCTCCGACAGCCGGCGCTCCAGCTCCTCGAGCGGGATCGAGCGGGCGCCCTCGATGTGCCCGGCGGCGAACTCCTCCTCGGGTCGCACGTCGACCAGGACGACGTCGCCCTTTGCCAGTCGCTCCAACAGATCCTCGCGCCCGATCGTCTCGACCTCCTCGCCGAGGTACTCGCGCGCGGCCCGCTCGACCTCTCCCAGGTGGGCGACGGAAGCGTCGCGCAGGGAGAGCCAGAGGCCGAGCGCATCCTCGCCGGCGAACGCGTAGAGGACCCGCGTGCCGTTGCGGGTGCGCGTCAGGAGCCCCGCCGCGTGGAGCGCCTGCAGGTGCTGGGAGGCGTTGGCGGTCGACTGCCCGCTGGCGCGGGCCAGCTCATCGACGCTGCGCGGCGCCTGCGCCAAGAGGTCGAGCAACTCCAACCGGCGGGGGCTGGAGAACGCCTTGCCCATCACCGCGATCGCCTCGAACAGCGCTTGCTTTGCCTGCGCAGAAGCCATGTTCGCTATTCAATAGAACACTTGATAGCTTGTCAAGGCAAGTTGCCGATCCAGCTCCCCTGAGGGCCGGATCGGACGGCGTCGGCGAGCGGGTCAGCTCGGGTCGTCGATCTTGAAGTCGCGGCCCTTGGCGTTCCAGCTGATGCCGGCGCAGAGGGCGCCGGGGGTGGTGCCGAGAGCGGTGGCGAGCTTGACCATGGTGCCGAGGCGCGGTTCACGGCCGCCGCGCTCGAGCAGGGAGACCTCGGTGCGGTGGATTTCGCACTGCTCGGCGAGCTCTTCCTGGGAGATCCCGGCGGCCTCGCGGGCGCGGCGCAGGTTGACGGCGAAGCGGTCGCGTTTATCCATTTCGTGAACTTTCGGTCATTGAAGACAAAAACTTTACAGAGTTCATTCTATTCGTTGCGCGTTGCCTGCCAGACCCAGAGCATCGCCAGCGGTTTGCAGCGGCAGCCGCGCCCAAAGCGGCACGGAAGGGTCGCATCGGGGGCAGTCTCCCATGCCTGGGGCGGCTTTGTCTCCCATAGGGCGACAAAGCCGCCAGCTATGTTCTGGTCGTGCCCGAATTCACGCTGAATCCCGCCTACACGCCGACGGCGGACCAACCGAAGGCGATCGCGGGGCTGGCCGAGGGGCTGCGCGCCGGCGAGCGCTTCCAGACCCTGCTCGGGGCGACCGGGACCGGCAAGACCTTCACGATGGCGGCGACGATCGCCGAGGTGCAGCGGCCGACGCTGGTGATCGCGCACAACAAGACGCTGGCCGCGCAGCTCTGCAACGAGTTCCGCGAGTTCTTCCCCGGCAACGCGGTCGAGTACTTCGTCTCCTACTACGACTACTACCAGCCCGAGGCCTACGTCCCGGCCCAGGACCTCTACATCGAGAAGGACTCCTCGATCAACGACGAGATCGACCGGCTGCGGCACGCGGCGACGGCGGCGCTGTTCGCCCGTCGCGACGTGATCATCGTCGCCTCGGTCTCCTGCATCTACGGGATCGGCTCGCCGCAGGTCTACAACGAAAAAATGCAGCTGTTCAAGGTCGGCGAGGAGATCGACCGCGACGACGTCCTGCGCAAGCTGGTGAAGATGCAGTACCAGCGCAACGACCAGGTGCTGGGGCGCGGCGCCTTCCGGGTCCGCGGCGAGGTGCTGGAGATCATGCCCTCCTATGCCGAGTCGGCCTACCGGATCTCCCTCTTCGGCGACGAGATCGAGGGGATCCAGCACTTCGACCCGCTGACCGGCGAGGTGCTCGACGTGATCGACCACGTCTCGGTCTGGCCGGCCTCGCACTACGTGACCCGGGACGAGACGGTCGACCGCGCGGTCGACGAAATCCGCGCCGAGCTGGAATCGCGGACCGCCGAACTGGAAGCCGAGGGCAAGCAGCTGGAGGCGCACCGGCTGCGCCAGCGCACCGCCTACGACATCGAGATGATCAAGGAGCTCGGCTTCACCTCGGGAATCGAGAACTACTCGCGGATCCTCGACGGCCGCCCGCCGGGCAGTCCGCCGCACACCCTGATCGACTACTTCCCCGACGACTTCGTCGTCTTCGTCGACGAGTCCCACCAGACGATCCCCCAGATCGGCGGCATGTACGAGGGGGACCGCTCGCGGAAGACGACCCTGGTCGACTACGGCTTCCGCCTGCCCTCGGCGATCGACAACCGGCCGCTCAAATTCGAGGAGTTCCTCGAACGCGTCAAGCAGCTGGTGATGGTCTCGGCGACCCCGGGGCCGTTCGAGAAGGCCGAAGCGACGCGCACGGTCGAGCAGATCGTCCGCCCGACCGGCATCGTCGACCCGGAGATCGAGCTGCGCGAGACCCGCAACCAGATCGACGACCTGATGAACGAGGTCAAGCGGGTGGCCGAGAGCGGCGACCGCACTCTGGTGACGACGCTGACCAAGAAGATGGCCGAGGACCTGACCGCCTACCTGCTCGAGTACGGGGTGAAGGTCCGCTACCTGCACTCCGAGGTCGATACCCTGGAGCGGATCCAGATCGTCCGCGACCTGCGGCTCGGCGAGTACGACGTGCTCGTCGGCGTCAACCTCCTGCGCGAGGGGCTGGACCTGCCCGAGGTCTCGCTGGTGGCGATCCTCGATGCCGACAAGGAGGGCTTCCTGCGCGGCGAGACCAGCCTCGTGCAGACGATCGGGCGGGCGGCGCGCAACGTCAACGGGCGGGTGCTGATGTACGCCGACAAGGAGACCGAGGCGATGCGGGCGGCGATGCGCGAGACCGACCGCCGCCGGGAGATCCAGCTCGCTTACAACAAGGAGCACGGGATCACCCCGGAGACCGTCCGCAAGGGGATCTCCGAGATGGCCGAGTTCCTGGCGATGGAGGACCGGGCGCCGCGCAAGCGCCGCAGCCGCCGCGCCCAGGACTTCGCCAGCCCAGAGGAGCTGGAGAAGACGATCGTGGCCCTCGAGGAGGAGATGCTGGCGGCGGCCGACGACCTGCGCTTCGAGGAGGCGGGCCGGATCCGCGACGAGCTGCGCGAGCTGCGCCGCGACCTCGACGGGATGACCGCGGGGACCTGACCGGCGCATCTCGGCGTCCTCTCTCGGTCATGTGCTCTCGGCGGCTTGGTCATGAACCCCTAACTACAAATCGTCCCCGCATACCGGGGACGATTTGTAGATCAGATTCCCAATTCGGCTCGGCGGCGCGCCAGCAGGAGTTGCAGGCGTTTCGCGACCGTGTCCGGTTCCCGTTCGATCCGCCTCGCCGAGACCCGGATCGAGTCGATCCCGGCCAGTTTCATGTCCTCCTGGCGCAGCCGGTCGGCCTCGAAGGCCCGGCGGGTGCCGTGGGTCTCCCAGCCGTCGACTTCGACCGCGAACCGCTCCGCCTCCCAGTAGGCGTCGATCTCGAACTTCTCCACCCAGGTGTTGAGGGCGGGGACGGGGAGCCCGGCGGCCGCGATCGCGTCGAGGAAGAGGAGCTCGGAGCGCGCCCGGTCGAAGACCGGGGTTCGATAGAGGCGGAGGGCGTCCTGGAGCCGCTCCGTCCCGTAGCTGGCGCGGCCGCGAGCGAGCACCCGGTCGATCTCGTCGAGGTCCAGCTTGCCGCGCCGCCGGGCCCGGTCGACCACCCGCACCAGCCGCCGGCCGGAGCGGGTGCCGGCGACGTCGAGGAGGGTGCGGGCGACCGAGGTGACGGGGATGCTCTCGTAACGCGCTCGCTCCTCCTCTGGCAAGGACCAGGCACGGTGGACCCGGAGCCCGCGCCTGCGGTTCCCGCGGGCGGCCACCGTCACTTCCACCTCGTGGGGGCCGTTCGGGACCAGCCCCCACAGCCACGCTGCCGAATCGTGGCTGAGAACGGCGCCCTCCGGGAAGACCAGCACCGCAGCCATCGCCCGGCCGTGAGCGGAGAGCCCGGCGTGGCCGACCGCGTAGACACCCTGATGGATGCGCCATAGCCGCCCGGCCCCCTGGGCTCGCGAGATGTGGCCCTTCGAGAAGCCCAGCTCGCGCAGCTGGCGGAAGGAGACGACTCCGTATTGGGCTCGGGCCAGCTCGGCCAGGGCCGCGTGTGAGCGCATTTCCTCCCGCATAAGGGGGATAAGGGACCAAGGGCACCGAATTCTCCCCACGGGAACATCTGTTCGCCTGGCTAGAATCGAGGTGAGTGGCTGCCTCTGACCGCATCGTCATCACCGGCGCCCGGGAGCACAACCTCAAGGACGTCGACGTCGAGCTGCCCCGGGACGCGCTGATCGTCATCACCGGGCTCTCCGGCTCGGGCAAGTCGAGCCTTGCCTTCGACACGATCTACGCCGAGGGGCAGCGGCGGTACGTGGAGTCGCTGTCGGCCTACGCGCGGCAGTTCCTCGGGCTGATGGAGAAGCCCGACGTCGACTCGATCGAGGGGCTCTCGCCGGCGATCTCGATCGACCAGAAGACGACCTCGCGCAACCCGCGCTCGACGGTCGGCACGGTGACCGAGATCTACGACTACCTGCGCCTGCTCTGGGCGCGGATCGGGGTCCCGCACTGCCCCGAGTGCGGCGAGGAGATCACCGGCCAGACCCAGGAGCAGATCGTCGACCGGCTGATGACCCTGGAGGACGGGACCAAGTTCATGGTGATGGCGCCGGTCGTCCGCGGCCGCAAAGGCGAGTACGGGAAATTGCTCGAGCAGATGCGGCTCGAGGGCTACTCGCGGGCCAAGATCGACGGTGAGCTGCGGCGCCTCGACGAGGAGATCGAGCTCGACAAGAAGTACAAACACGACGTCTCGATCATCGTCGACCGGCTGGTGATGAAATCGGAGCTGCGGCGGCGGCTCTCGGAGTCGGTCGAAGCCGCGGCGGGATTGGCAGCCGGCCTGATCGAAGTGGAGATCGTCGATGGCGAGCAGGCAGGGGAGATCATGCTCTTCTCCGAGCAGTTCGCCTGCCTCGGCTGCGGCACCTCGATCCCCGAGCTGGAGCCGCGGATCTTCTCCTTCAACTCCCCCCACGGCGCCTGCGACCGCTGCCACGGCCTCGGCTTCCAGCGGGTGATCGACCCCGAACTGGTCGTCCCCGACCCGACCCTGTCGCTGGCCGAGGGGGCGCTGCAGCCCTGGAACCGCGGCATCACCGCCTACTGGAAGCGGCTGATCGCCTCGGTCGCCGAGAGCTACGACGTCGACGTCGACAAGCCCTGGTCGAAGCTCTCCCAGAAGGAGCGGGAGACCTTCCTCTACGGCACCGGCGAGGAGCGCCACCACGTCAGCTACACCAACCGCTTCGGCCGCCGCCGCTCCTACAAGGTGCGCTTCGAGGGGATCGTCAACAACCTGCAGCGGCGCTACGAAGAGACCGACTCGGAGTCCAACCGCGAGCGGATCGAGGGCTACATGGCCGAGCAGCCCTGCCCCGCCTGCGACGGCGCCCGGCTGCGGCCGGAGAGCCTCGCGGTCAAGGTCGGCGGGCTCAGCATCGCCGAGTACAGCGCCCTCTCCGCCCACGCCGCCGCCGAGTGGATCCGCGAGCTGGAGATGACCGACACCGAGCGGGCGATCGCGCGGCTGATCGTCCGCGAGATCACCGAGCGCCTCTCCTTCCTCGAGAACGTCGGCATCGGCTACCTCTCGCTGTCGCGCTCGGCGCGCTCGCTCTCCGGCGGCGAGGCGCAGCGGATCCGGCTCGCGACCCAGATCGGCTCGCACCTGGTCGGGGTGATGTACGTGCTCGACGAGCCCTCGATCGGCCTCCACCAGCGCGACAACGAGAAGCTGATCGCGACGCTGGACCGCCTGCGCGACCTCGGCAACACGGTGATCGTGGTCGAGCACGACGAGGGGACGATGCTGGCCGCCGACCACCTGGTCGACCTCGGTCCCGGCGCCGGCGCGCACGGCGGCCACGTGATCGCCGCCGGCACCCCGAAGGAGGTCGCCAGGGACCCGGCCTCGCTGACCGGCCAGTACCTCTCCGGCAAGCGCAGGATCGAGGTGCCCGAGGAGCGGCGCCAGCCGAGCGGCGCCCTGCTCGTCCGCGGCGCCCGCGAACACAACCTCAAGGACGTCGACGTGACGATCCCGCTGGGGGTCTTCTGCTGCGTCACCGGCGTCTCCGGCTCGGGCAAGTCGACCCTGGTCAACGAGACCCTCCACCACGCGGTCGCCAACCGCCTCCACCAGGCGAAGCTGCGCCCGGGCGCCCACGACGGCGTCGACGGGCTCAGCCAGATCGACAAGATCATCAACATCGACCAGTCGCCGATCGGCCGCACCCCGCGCTCCAACCCGGCCACCTACACCGGCGTTTTCGACCACATCCGCCAGCTCTTCACCCAGACCCAGGAGGCGCGGGCGCGCGGCTACAAGCCCGGGCGCTTCAGCTTCAACGTCAAGGGCGGCCGCTGCGAGGTCTGCAAGGGCGACGGCCAGATCAAGATCGAGATGCACTTCCTGCCCGACGTCTACGTCCCCTGCGAGCAGTGCCACGGCAAGCGCTACAACCGCGAGACGCTGGAGGTGCGATTCAAAGGCAAGAGCATCGCCGACGTGCTGGAGATGTCGGTTGAGGAGGCGGTCGAGTTCTTCGAGCACGTGCCGAAGATCGCCCGCCGCCTCCGCACCCTGCACGACGTCGGCCTCGACTACATCCGCCTCGGCCAGCCGGCGACGACGCTCTCCGGCGGCGAGGCGCAGCGGGTCAAGCTCGCCACCGAGCTCTCCAAAGTCGCCACCGGCGACACCCTCTACATCCTCGACGAGCCGACCACCGGCCTCCACTTCGCCGACGTGCAGCGGCTGCTCGACGTGCTCGGCCGCCTCGTCGACGCCGGCAACACCGTCGTCGTGATCGAGCACAACCTCGACGTGATCAAGACCGCCGACTGGCTGGTCGACCTCGGCCCCGAGGGCGGGGACGCGGGCGGCGAGGTCGTCGCCACCGGCACTCCCGAGGAGGTCGCCGCGGTCGCCGGCTCCTACACCGGGCGCTTTCTCGCCGAGCTGGTCGAGCCGGCCAAGCGCCGCCGCTCGCCCCGCCGCGAGCCCGTGGCCGCCTAGGAGACCAGCAGCGCGGCGCCGATCGCGCCGCCGAGGTCGCCCAGCGAGGCGACGCGGAGGGCCGGCGGGCGCTCGTCGACGAAGAGGTGCTTGTGCATCTCCGCGGTCAGCGGGTCGATCAGGCGCTCGCCGAAGCGGACGCCGAGGCCGCCGCCGAGGATCACCGCTTCGGGGTCGATCAGGTTGACGGCGGAGGCGATGCCCGTCCCCAGCGCCTCCACCGCGCGCTCGATCAGGTGCTCGGCGAGCTTGTCGCCGTGGTCGAGCGCGCGCTCCCAGATGCCGCTGGTGAGGCGCGGTTTCCCGTGCTTCTCCATCAGCTTGAAGAGGTCCGTCTTCTGGCCCTCTTCGTGCTGGCGCCGCGCCTCGGCTTCCATCGCCGAGCGGCCGGCGTAGGCCTCGAGGCACCCCTTGCGCCCGCAGGGGCACCTGGCGCCGCCGCGCTTGACGACCATGTGGCCGATCTCGCCGGCGGCGCCGCGGCCGAGCCAGGGCTTGCCGCCGAGGACGAGGCCGCCGCCGACCCCGGTCCCCCAGAAGACGCCGATCAGGCTCTGGAACTCGCGCCCGGCGCCGAGGTGGAACTCGGCTTCGGTCGCGACCTGGACGTCGTTGCCGACCCTGACCTCGGTCCCCAGGTCTTCCCGCAGGCGTTTCGCCAGCGGGAAGCTGCCCTCCCAGCCGGGGAGGTTGCGGGCGCCCGAGACGACGCCGGTCCTCCCGTCGGCGTCGCCCGGCGAGCCGACCCCGACCCCGGCCAGCGTGCCGGTCTCGAGGCCGGCGACCTGCGCGGCGTCGGCGTCGGCGCGCCCGGCGACGCCGACGGCAAGACCGGTATCGTCTCCGCGGCGAGCAACCTGCCCGGCTGGGAGGGCAGCTTCCCCCTCGGCAAGGCGCTGGCCGAGGCGCTC
>DATHFL010000085.1:0-6622 GCA_035318125.1 Solirubrobacterales bacterium
GGGCGGGCGGGCCCAGCCCCAGCGCCCGCAGACGCAACGCCAGCGCCGGTCCGGGCAGCTCCTCGAGGCGCGGCGCGAGCACGTTGCGCAGGACCCGCGGCGAGGCGCTCGGCCGCCCCAACCCCTGCTCGACGCTCCAGCTGCCGCCGGCGGCGAGGCGAGCGCCGAGGCGGAGGCCGAGCAGGGTCCTGCCCTGCCGCCGCGGCGCCGCCAGCAGGCGGTCGACGAGCAGCTCGAGGGCGCGGTCGAGCTGGCGGCCCGCCGTCCCTTCCGGCAGCTCGATCTCCTCGCTCAGCTCCTCGTGCGGAGTCCGCGGCCGCAACGGCTGCTCCTCGCCGCGGCAGAGCCGCAACGCCTGCAGGCCAAGGGGACCGAAGCGGTCGGAGATCTGGTCGGCCGAGAGACGGGTGAAGGCGGGCAGCGTCTCGATCCCCAGGCGCTCGAGCGCCTCGATCAACGCGTCGGCCTCGCGCGCGGGAGCGCCGAGCCGCGAGCGCAACGCCGTGACCGGGACCGGGCGTGGCCAGGCTCCGGCGGCGAGGAAGGCAGCGAAGCGGGTCCGCCCGGTGCCGATCGCCTTCCCCTCTCCCACCGCGCGCCGGGCCGCGGCGAGAACTCCTGCTACCTCGCCCCCGTAGATGCCGCGCAGGCCGTCGGTCGCGAAGAAGGCCTCGCCCGCGCGCTCGGACTCGACCGCGGCACCGAGTGCCTCCAGGGCCCGCACCATCGCCTCGGTCTCATCCGCCGCCGCTACCGGGTCGGGAAGATCGGTGCGCCCGGGCCGGGGCCCCCCGCCGCGACCCGGGCGCATGGGAGTCGCCAGGCGCTTGTCGATGACGCAGGCGATCTCCATACGAACATATGTTCGTGTCCTAGTGTAGAGAATTCAAGCGGTCTTGTGGCGAACCGCAAACTTCTTAACCTTGAGCCGCGTCGGACTGGCGGGCGACTTTGGCCGCCTCGGCGCTGCCCAGGTACGGGGTCAGGGTGAACTCGACCAGGTCCGGCAGCAGCGCCGGCAGCTCCTCGCTGCGGTCGGCGAAGATGCGGCGGGAGATCAGCGAGACCATCCCTCCCACCAGCGCCTCCTCGGTGGTCGGCGAGAGCCCCTCGAGGACCTCCGCCGGCCGCCCCTCGCGCCCGGCGCTGAAGTAGGGGACCAGGCCCTGGATCGCGGCGTCGTAGCGCTCGACCACGACCGGGCCCGCGACCAGCGCCTCGACCATGCTGAGCCGGGCGAGATGGGGCTCGGCGCTGAGGAAGCCGAGCATCGCCGCGATCCCGGCGCGAATCGCCTGCGGCCACTCCTCCTCTTGGTCGAAAGCCTCGCCGACCCGGCGGCGCAGCTCCGCCATCACCGTGTCGTAAGCGGCGACGAAGCAGTCGTCCTTGCTGCTGAAGTGCTCGTAGAAGGTGCGGCGGGAAACCGCGGCCTGGCGGGTGATGTGGGCGATCGTCGTGCCCGCGTAGCCATGCTCCGCCACCGCCTCGGCCAAGCCGGCGATCAGCCGCTCGCGCTGGTTGTGGGCGACGAACTCGCGCGGCAGACCGTGCCGTCCCGGTGGGAGGCGAGCCAACTCAGGGGGATACTCAGGAGAATCCACGGAAGAATTGCCCGGATCGCTCAAGAGAACCGACGATACCGATCCAGACGATTGGATACGGAACTGGCTAACTAGCCAGTTTGTTGATAGAGGCCACTGCTACCTGGCGTGCCGCCCCACTACCCAGGTAGGGAGTGAGGGCAAACTCGACCAGCTCGGGCAGCAGCTCCTCGATCCGATCGACCTCCCCCAGGAGCAGCCGCTGGTAAAGGATCCAGAAGACGCCGCCGATGATCGCCTCCTCGAGCGTCTCCGGAAGCTCCTCTCCATAGGGCGAGACATCGCGTCCAACTTTGAACAGGGAGACGAAGGCCTGCAGCGACTCCTCGTAGTACTGCACCGAGGCCGGCCCCCCAGCCAGAGCCTCGACCATGCAGGTGCGGGCAAGGGCCGGCTCGTCGACCACGTAGCGGAGGAACCCGGCCAGCCCGGCGGCGACTCGCTCGGGCCACTCCTCGATTTCGCCAGCTGCGTCCACCACCCGCTCCAAAGCCGCTGACATAGCGAAATCCTGGGCCGCCAAGAAGCACTCCTCCTTGGAGCTGAAGTTGTCGTAGAAGGTGCTGCGGGAGATCCCGGCGCGCCTGACGACGTCGGCGACCGAGACCGCTTTATAGCCCCTCCGCGAGGCTTCCTCGGCGAGGGCGTTGACGATCCGGGCCTTCTGGTGCCTGGTTACGAACTCCCGCGCGAGAGGCTCCCGCCCCGGCAGTGGACGAGTTGTTGAGTTGGACGCCACGAACGAGAGAGTACCGAACTCCCAACCTCGGCTTGCCGACCTTGACCGGATACCGTTTAGGTACCGAAAAGCAGACAAGCCATTTTCTCAATCCACCAAGCAGGCGGGACATTGACCGGAAAGCGCCAACGCATCCTGCAGGGGATGCTCGAAGCAGTCGGGACCGAGGGGTACGAGCGGGCCACGGTCCAAGACGCGATCGCCAATGCGGGCGTCTACCGCCAGGCCTTCTACGACCTCTTCGAGGGCAAGGAAGACTGCTTCCTGCAGGCGATCGACGCCGGCTCCGCCTGGATCGAGCTGGCGATGCGCGAAGCGGCCGGAGACGAGGGGGGCTGGCGGTCGAGGGTGCGGGGAGCTCTGAAGGGGCTGCTCCGCTTCCTCGAAGAGCAACCGGAGGTCGGGCGGGCGCTGCTGGTCGAGGTGCACGCCGCCGGACCGCAGGCGGTGGAGAGACGAACGGAGGCGATGGAACGGGCCGTGTCGATGATGGACCTGGCCCGTGACGAAAGCGCCGGGATGGCGCCGGCGATCGCCGGCGAGGCGGTGGTGGCGGGGATCCTCGCGGTCCTCCATTCCCGCCTCGCCTCCCAGCAGACCGACAGCTTCGGCCACCTGCTGCCGGAGCTGATGTACCTCGCCGTGCTCCCTTACTTCGGCCCCGCGGCGGCGGCGGCCGAGCTGCGCGCCAGGGCCTAATCGTCCACGAGGCCGCCGCCGTGGCGGCCCTCGCCGGCGGCGAAACGGGCGGCGCCGCGGACCGCTGCTTCCAGCACCTCGCGCCCGAGCCGGTGCTCGAGCTCCAGCCCCTCGGGGAGCGGCAGGCCCGCCCCCTCGATCGCCGCGCGGCGATCGGCCAGCATCGTCTCCTGGGGGAAGGCGGCGAGCCGCTCGGCCAGCTCGATCGCGCGGTCGAGGTGGGCGCCGGGGGCGACCACCTCGTTGACGAGTCCGATCCGCTGCGCCTCCTCCGCCTCGACCGGGCGCCCGGTGAGGATCAGCTCCAGCGCCAGGCCCATGCCGACGACCCGTGGCAGGCGCTGGGTACCGCCGTCGATCAGCGGCACCCCCCAGCGGCGCTCGAAGCAGCCGAAGGTGGAGCTCGGGGTGGCGAGCCGCAGGTCGCACCAGAGCGCCAGCTCGAGGCCGCCGGCGAGGCACCAGCCGTCGATCGCCGCGATCGCCGGCTTCGAGGGAGTCAGCCGGGTGAAGCCCATCGGCCCCGCCGGGTGGTCGACGTCGAGGTCGATCGCCTTCAGGTCGGCGCCGGCGCAGAAGGCCTCGCCCCCGGCGCCGGTGAGGATCAGCACCCGGGCGCCCTCGTCGGCCTCGAAGCGCTCGAGGCCCTCGCGCAGCGCCGTGGCGGTCGCCGCGTCGACGGCGTTGCGGCGCTCGGGGCGGTCGATCGTCAGCACCGCCGCCGCGCCGCGCCGCTCGTAGCGCACCTCCGGGTTGCTCATCCGGGGAATCCTCGCAGGAGAGGGAGCGGGCGGGCTAGTCGTCGCGTGACTCACGGGGTTCGCGACGACGCCGGCTCCCAGTTGGATGCGCCCCGGTCGCCAGCCTGGAAGGGGCAGGGCTCCCAAGCCGGGAGAAAGCTACGGGCCCGTCCGGACAACGAAACGCGACCGGGGGTGACGCTCGGTGCCTGCCTCGCGCGTAGCCTTCGCGCTCAGAAGCTCGTGGCGTCGCCTTCGAGACCCGTTCCCGCTTGGCTTCCGCGGGACCGGTCTCTCCCGGTCGCAGAATGAACTTACTCCCCCTCGCGGGGGCGCGCCAGGGGTGCGCGGAGAGGTAGCCCGCAAACAGCGACAAGTTCCGGCTACCCTCGTCGCGGTGAAGATCGATCGAATCATCGAGAGCAGCAGCCCGACCTTCTCGGTCGAGTTCTTCCCGCCGAAGACGGCGGAGGCGACCGAGCAGCTCTACGAGACGGCGCGCGAGCTGCGGGCGCTGGAGCCCGACTTCGTCTCGGTCACCTACGGGGCCGGCGGCTCGACCCGCGACGGCACGGTCGAGATCACGACGGCGCTGAAGGACGAGATCGGCTTCGAGACGATGGCCCACCTGAGCTGCGTCGGCGAGACGACCGAGGGGCTGGCGACGACCCTGGA
Organism: Solirubrobacterales bacterium; assembly: GCA_035318125.1. Taxonomy (GTDB): domain Bacteria; phylum Actinomycetota; class Thermoleophilia; order Solirubrobacterales; family 70-9; genus VAYN01. The sequence continues at coordinate 4,458 of DATHFL010000085.1, forward strand.
CCGGATCGAGGCGGCGGGGATCGAGAACGTCTTCGCCCTGCGCGGGGACCCGCCGCGGGGCCAGGAGGACTTCGTCCAGCCCGAGGGCGGCCTGGGGAGCGCGGCCGAGCTCGCCGCCTTCATCGCCGCCGGCTGGGAGTTCGGGATCGGCGGCGCCTGCTTCCCCGAGGTCCACCCGGAGGCGCCCGACCTCGAGACCGACCTCCGCTACCTGAAGACGAAGGTCGACTCGGGGGCGAGCTTCCTGATCACCCAGCTCTTCTTCGACAACCAGGTCTACTTCGACTTCGTGCGGGCGGCGCGCCGGCAGGGGATCGAGGTGCCGATCCTGGCCGGGGTGATCCCGGTTGCCAGCTTCGCTCAGACGAAGCGGATCTGCGACCTCTGCGACGCGACGATCCCGCCGGCATTGGAAGCGGCGTTCGCGTCCGCCGGCGGCGACCCCGAGCGGGAGTTCGAGCTCGGGATCGCTTACGCGGCGCAGCAGTGCGCGGAGCTGCTGATCGCCGGGGCGCCGGGGATCCACTTCTACGCGCTCAACCGGGCGCCGGCGACGCGGGCGGTGCTGGGGGCGCTGAAGGCGTCGCGGCCGTGGGAGCGGGTGCGGGGCGACGCCGCCGAGATGGAACCGGCAGAATAAGCTTCGAGCAATGGGTAAGGGAGAGCGTGAAAGAGAACGGCTGCGCCAGGAGCGCATCGCCGCCGAAGAAAGCGAGCAGAGCTCCGGCCGCAACCGGCTGATCGTCGGCTACGCGATCGCCTCGACCGCGATCCTCGCGATCGCGGTGCTCGTCTTCGTCCTCGTCAGCGGGGGCGGGGACGGCGGCAGCGGCAACACCGACGGCGGCTCCCACATCAACCTCAACGAGGAAATCGGTTCGACCAACGGGGTGGAGCCGGATGAGCGGGCGGGAACGATCCCGCCGCCGGTCAAAGTGGCCGACCTGAAAGCGGCGGCCCAACAGGCGAACTGCGAACTGCGGCTTGAACTTCCCGACGAGGGGAACACGCACATCCCCCAGGGCTCGGCGCCGCCGAACTACAAGACCAGCCCGCCGACCTCCGGCAACCACGTCGAACCTCCCTACCAGCAGGCCGACGGCGCCTACAGCGAGATGCCGGACCCGATCGACTTCGTCCACACGCTCGAGCACGGGCGGCTGGAGATCCAGTACTCGCCCGACCTGCCGGAAAAAGACCAACTGGAGCTGAAGGGCCTCTACGACACGATGTACGGGGCGACGCTGCTCTTCCCCAACGACGAAATGGTCTACGACGTGGCGGCGACCACCTGGACCAACCTGCTCGCCTGCCGCGAATACAAGGGCTCGATCACCCTGGACGCGATCCGCGCCTTCGGCAAGGAAACCTGGGGCAAATACGGCGGCGAGCCGGTGGAAGCCTTCACCTTCACCGGCCCCACCCCGGTGGCGCCCGAACAACCGTAGTCGCGGGCTAGGCGCGGTAGGCGGGGAAGAAGCCTCCGGCGTCGCGGCCGGCGCTGAGCCGCGCGTACTTCTCCGGGTCGCAGACGAGCTCCGAGGTGAGCCAGGGCTGCTGGCGGTTGGCGAAGCCACGCTTGAACTCCTCCAGCGCGTCGCCTGGGGAGAGGCCGCCGCCGAGGTTGAGCGGCAGGCCGACCTCGCGCGAGTGCTCGACCAGGCGGGTGACGACGTTCTTCATCGGCGCTTCGCGCAGGTGCGGGTCGGAGCTGCCGCTGAGGTAGTAGTGGAGGTAGCCGTCGCTGACCGCGGCGATCGAGGCGGCGGCGACGTCGCCCTCGGGCGCGGTGGCGAGGCCGAGCCAGGTGCGGTCGGCTTCGAGGATGCCGTCGAAGTAGGCGCGGCCGAAGAAGTAGTGCTCGGCGGCGCCGGTGCGGCGCATCGTCTGCTCGTAGGCGGCGAGGAAGCCGGCACGCTGCTCCGGGGTCGTCTCCGGGCCGGGGACAAGGTCGATCCCGTAGCCGGCTTCGAGGTTGCGACGGACCTGGCGGCGGTCGCTGGGCCGGCTCTTCGGCGGCAGCTCCGGATCGGCGATCTGGACGACGTTGCGCTCGCTCGCGGCGGCGAGGGGTGAGGGGCCGAGGACGTGGCGGAGGAAGACGCTGACCAGGCCGACCTCGGCAAAGTCGATCACGTCGGGGTTGAGGGGGGGAGTCGGGGGGG
>DATHFL010000086.1:0-2913 GCA_035318125.1 Solirubrobacterales bacterium
CGCGAGGTCTCGCTGGTCCCGCAGCTGCCGGCGCTGCTGGAGGGGACGGTGGAGTCGAACCTTCGCTACGCCGCCGAGCTGGCGGGTGAGCCGCTGGAGGTGGAGCGGACGCTGGGCCGGGCCGGGCTCGACCCCTCCTTCGCCGAGCGCGACGTAGCCAGGCTCTCGGTCGGCGAGCAGCAGCGGGCGATGCTGGCGCGGGCGCTTGCGCAGCGGCCCTCGGTCCTCCTGCTCGACGAGCCGACCTCGGCCCTCGACCACGCCGCCCGCGACACGATCGAGGCGGCGCTGGCCGATCTGCGGCGCGAGCAGGAGCTCTCGATCGTCCTCGTCAGCCATGACCCCGAGCAGGCCCGCCGGCTCGGCGACTGGGTGCTGCAGCTGGAGGAGGGGCGGCTGGTCGGCTGCGGCCCGCTGGCGGAGGTGCTCGCGTGACGAGCGCCGCGATCCACGTCGAGGCCTGGCAGGTCGCGGCCTCGCTGGCGCTGGTCGCGATCGCGGCGGCAATCTCTTACTGGCAGCGAGCCGACTTGGAGCGCGACATCGCGGTCGCCACCGCCCGCTCCTTCATTCAGCTGACCCTGGTCGGCTACGCGATCAAGCTGATCTTCGAGGTCGACACGATCTGGCTGGTGCTGTTGCTGCTGGCGGTGATGGTCCTCTTCGGCGCGATCACCGCCCGCCACCGCGCCACCAGGGTGCCCGGCTCCTTCGGCCCGCTGCTGATCGCCCTCGCCCTTGCCGGCGGCGCCACCCTCGGCCTCGTCGTCGCGCTCGGGATCTTCGACCCGACGCCGCGCTACCTGGTCCCGGTCGGGGGGATGGTGATCGGCAACGCGATGACCGCCTCCGCCGTCGCCCTCAACCGCCTCGGCGACGAGATGGCCGACGCGCGGGCGCGGATCGAGGCGACGCTGGCGCTCGGCGCCACCGCCCGCGAAGCCGCGGCGCCGACCGTCCGCCGCGCCCTGCGCTCGGGGATGATCGCCCTGGTCGACTCGACCAAGACCACCGGCCTGATCTTCTTCCCCGGGACGATGGTCGGGATGCTGCTCGCCGGCGCCGACCCCACCGACGCCGTCCGCCTGCAGCTGATCCTCCTCTACGTCCTGCTCGGCAGCGTCTCGATCTCCGCCCTCGTCGCCACCGCCCTCGCCTACCGCCACTTCTTCACCGACGCGGCGCAGTTGCGGGAACCGGGCGCCTGACACTGCGCATCTCGGCGTCCTCGCTCGGTCATGTGCAGAGCACACTCCCTCGCTCGTCCTTGACCTGCTTGGTCAGGCACCCGGTTTCCTAGACTCGTCCGGGTGTCCCGCCGCCAGCTGCTGACGCTCGTCGCGACGATCCTCGGCTCGACCGTCGTCTTCCTCGACAGCACCGTGGTCAACGTCGCCCTGCCGGCGATCAGCGAAGACCTGGATGCCGGCCTCGCCGGGCAGCAGTGGGTGGTCGAGGCCTACATGCTGACCATGGTCTCGCTGCTCCTGGTCGGCGGCTCGCTCGGCGACCAGTTCGGGCGCCGGCGGGTCTTCGTGATCGGGCTGGTCGCCTTCGGCGCCACCTCGGCGCTCTGCGCGATCGCGCCGACGGTCGAGTTCCTGGTCGCGGCGCGGGCGCTGCAGGGGGTCGCCGGGGCGCTGCTCGTCCCCGGCTCGCTGGCGATCGTCGCCGCCACCTTCGAGGGCGCGGCGCGGGGCAAGGCGGTCGGCACCTGGACCGCCTGGACCGGGATCGCGACCGTGATCGGCCCGGCCGGCGGCGGCGCCCTGATCGGCCTCACCTCCTGGCGGGCGATCTTCTGGGTCAACCTGCCGCTGATCGCGGCGACGGTGGCGCTGACCCTGCACTCGGTCGAGGAGAGCCGCGACCCTGACGCCTTCCGCGGCATCGACTGGAGCGGGATCGGGCTCTCGGCGGTGGGGCTCGGCGGCCCGGTCTTCGCCCTGATCGAACAGCCTGACCGCGGCTGGAGCGACCCGGCGGTCTGGGTGCCGCTGGTCGTTGGCGTCGTCTGCTTCGTCCTCTTCGTCGTCCACGAGGCGCGCGCCCGCCACCCGATGATGGACCTCGGCCTCTTCCGCATCCGCAACTTCGCGATCGCCAACCTGACCACGCTCTCCACCTACGCCGGCCTGATCGGCGGCCTCTTCTTCGTCGGCCTCTTCCTCCAGCAGGTCTCCGGCTACTCGCCGCTGGAGGCGGGGCTGGCGACGACCCCGATCTCGATCCTGCTCTTCGTCCTCTCGCCGCGCTTCGGGCGGATCGCCTCCGGCACCGGGCCGCGGCTGCCGATGACCGCGGGGCCGATCGTCGGCGGCCTCGGCCTGCTGCTGATGCTGCGGGTCGGCTCCGAGGGCGACTACGTCACCGACGTGCTGCCGGCGATCCTCGTCTTCGGGCTCGGCCTCGCGGCGACGGTGGCGCCGCTGACCGCGACCGTGCTCGACTCGGTCGAGGAACGCCGCGTCGGCATCGCCTCGGGGATCAACAACGGCGTCTCCCGGGTCGCCGGCCTCCTTGCGATCGCGATCCTCGGCGCCGTGATCTCCGCCCGCTTCACCGCGATCGCCGGCGACGTAGCCTCGGGCCCCCTCACCTCCCAAGCCGCCGCAGCCTCAACCTCCGCCTTCCACCTAGGAGTCCTAATCGCCGGCCTCCTAATGATCGCCGGAGGCATAGTCGCCGGCCTAGGAATCGAAAACCCGAAACAAAGAACGGAAGCAATCCCAAGCCGAGGCTCAGCCCAAGCCGGCGAGTGCGGCCACAGCTCCGAAGCCGACTGCCACCAGCAGCAAGAAAAGGCCAAGGCAGCTGCCGAAACCGCCTGACCGCGGGGCGACACTCGCCACGGCACGTTTGGCCGGGGGCCGGGTGCCTCTCGAGCGGGCGGATACTCAAAACGGCGGTCTA
>DATHFL010000087.1:0-3855 GCA_035318125.1 Solirubrobacterales bacterium
AAGGTGATCGAGCGCCGGGTCGGCGACCGCGGGATCGGCTTCGGCGCCGAAATCTCCTCCCGCGAGCAGAAGGACACCGGGGAGTGGTTCGAGCAGGTGCTGCCAGAGGACCTGATCGAGTACGGCCTGATCCCCGAGTTCATCGGCCGCCTGCCGGTGATCACCGCGATCCACCAGCTCAGCCGCGACGACCTGACGACGATCCTGACCGAGCCGCGCCACGCGCTCACCCGCCAGTTCCAGCGCTTCTTCGAGTTCGACGACATCGAGCTGGTCTTCTCCGAGGAGAGCCTGGAGGCGATCGCCGACAAGGCCCTGGAGCGCGAAACCGGCGCCCGCGGCCTGCGCTCGATCCTCGAGGAGACCCTGCTCGACGTCCAGTTCGAGCTGCCCTCGCGCCGCGACGTCACCAAGTGCGTCGTCACCAAGGAGACGATCAGCGAGGGCCGCCGCCCGACCCTGGTCACCGAGGCCGTCCAGCAGGACATCGGCCCCGCCGACGACGGCATCACCGAGGAAACCGCTTAGCCCTCCACAGGCGCATCTATCTAGACTCGCCGCGTGGACGCGGCGCAGCGGCAAAAACTCGAGCAGACGACGCGCTACGACCCCTCTGAGGTCGAGGCGCGGGTCTTCGCCGAGTGGATCGCGGGCGGCTACTTCCACCCGGACGCCGAGGGGACGCCGGCGGAGAACTTCTCGGTCGCGATCCCGCCGCCGAACGTGACCGGCGCCCTGCACATGGGCCACGCGCTGAACGGCTCGATGCAGGACGCGCTGGTGCGGATGAACCGGATGCGGGGACGGAACACGCTCTGGGTCCTCGGCACCGACCACGCCGGCATCGCCACCCAGGCGGTGGTCGAGAAAGAGCTGCGCAAAGAAGGCAAGAGCCGCCACGACCTCGGCCGCGAGGCCTTCGTCGAGCGGGTCTGGGAGTGGAAAGCCGAGTACGGCTCGCGGATCGTCGAGCAGTACAAGCGGCTCGGCGCCTCCTGCGACTACGAGCGCGAGCGCTTCACCCTCGACGAGGGCTACGTGCGCGCCGTCTACCGCGTCTTCAAGCAGCTCTACGACAAGGGCTACATCTACCGCGACAACTACATGGTCAACTGGGACCCGGGCTCGCACTCGGCGATCTCCGACCTCGAGGTCGAGAACCGCGAGGTCGAGGACGCCCTCTACTCGATCGACTATCCCGTCGAGGGCTCCGACCGCGTGCTCACCGTCGCCACCGTGCGGCCGGAGACGATGCTCGCCGACACCGCCGTCGCCGTGAACCCCGACGACGAGCGCTACCGCGACCTCGTCGGCCAGTTCTGCGTCCTGCCGTTGGTCGGGCGGCGGCTGCCGATCGTCGCCGACGAGCACGTCGACCCCGAGTTCGGCACCGGCGCTCTGAAGATCACCCCCGGCCACGACCCCAACGACTTCGAGATCGGCCGCAAGCACGGTCTCGAGGAGATCGGCGTGATCGGCCCCGACGGCCGCATGACCGAGGAGGCGGGGGAGTTCGCCGGCCTCACGGCGGCGGAGGCGCAGGAGGCCGTGGTCGCGGCGCTCAGGGAGGAGGGCCGCCTGCGGGGCGAGGAGCCCTACGTCCACTCGGTCCCCTTCTCGCACCGCTCCGGCGAGCGGATCGAGCCGCTGATCTCGCTGCAGTGGTTCTGCCGCATGGACGAGCTGGCCCGTCCGGCGATCGAGGTCGTCGAAAGCGACGAGGTGCGGATCACGCCGCCGCAGTGGAAGCGCGTCTACCTCGACTGGATGGGGGAGATCCGCCCCTGGTGCATCTCGCGCCAGCTCTGGTGGGGGCACCGGATCCCGGTCTGGTACTGCGAGAGCTGCGAGGAGACGATCGTCGAGGAGACGCCGCCCGCGAGCTGTCCCTCCTGCGGCGGTCCGGTGCGCCAGGAGGAGGACGTGCTCGACACCTGGTTCAGCTCCGCGATCTGGCCCTTCGCGACGCTCGGCTGGCCCGACGACACCCCGGAGCTGCGTGCCTTCTACCCGACCAGCTTCCTGACCACGGCGCGGGAGATCCTCTTCCTCTGGGTGGCGCGGATGATCATGACCGGGATCGAGTTCCCCGGCGCGGTCCCCTTCCGCGACGTCTACGTGCACTCGGTGATCCAGGCCCGCGACGGGCGGCGGATGTCGAAGAGCCTCGGCACCGGGATCGACCCGCTGGAGGAGATCGACGTCCACGGCGCCGACGCGCTGCGCTTCGGCCTGCTGGCGATGTCCTCGACCCAGGACGTCCGCTTCTCCGACGCCAAGGTCCAGCAGGGGCGCGACCTCGCCAACAAGCTCTGGAACGCGAGCCGGCTGGTCCTCCTCAACGCGGCGGAGGCCGAGCCGGCGCCGCGGCCGGCCTCGGTCGAGGACCGCTGGATCCTCTCCCGCCTGGAGGGGACGATCGCCTCGGTGACCGAGAAGCTCGAGACCTACGACTTCGCCCACGCGGTCCAGGAGGCCTACTCGTTCTTCTGGCGCGACCTCTGCGACTGGTACCTGGAGATCGTCAAGCCCCGCCTCTACGACGGCGAGGAGGAGGTCGCGGCGACGCTGCTCTACGCGCTCGAACGGGTGCTGGGGCTGCTGCACCCGCTGATGCCCTTCGTCACCGAGGAGATCTGGAGCTTCCACCCGGCGCGGCGGGGCCACCTCGCCGTCCACTCCTTCCCGGCGGCGGACGAGTCGCTGTTCGACGAGGCCGCCGAGGAGGACGTCGAGGGCGGGATCAGGCTGACCCAGCGGCTGCGCGCCTGGCGCGACCTCGCCGGCGTTCCGGCCGGGGCGACGCTGCCGGCGGTGATCGACGGGGTCGAGCCGCCCGCCTTCGTCTCCCGCCTCTCCCGCTTCGAGTTCGACGGGGTGGGGGCCGAGCCGGTCGCCTCGGTCGGGCCGGTGCGGGTCCTCGATTCCGACCAGCTCGACGCCGCGGCGGTCGCCGAGCGGCTGGAGAAGCGGCGCGAGGAACTGCGGGCCGAGGTCGAGCGCGGCGAGCGCAAGCTCGGCAACGAGGGCTTCGTCGCCAAGGCCCCGGCCGAGGTGGTCGAGGAGGAGCGCGGCAAGCTGGAGCGCTACCGCAACGAACTCGCTGAGCTGAGCTGATCGACCCAGACGCCTATCTCGAATCCTTGGAGCCGGTCGGCTGGCGGCTGGGCCTGGAGCGGATGCGGAAGCTGACGACGGCGCTGGGCCTGCCCCAGCACCGCTTCGCCTCGATCCACGTCGTCGGCACCAACGGCAAGTCCTCGGTGACGCGGATGACCGCGGCGCTCCTGGAAGCGCACGGGCTGCGGGCGGGCGCCGTCGTCTCGCCCCACGTCGACCGCTGGTCGCAGCGCACGCTGGTCGGGGGCGAGGAGCTGGGCCAGCGGGCCTGGGCGGAGGCGGTGGAACAGGTGGCTCGGGCTGCCGAGGGTGTCGACCGCAGCCTCGAGGAGGGCGAAGCGGTGACCCAGTTCGAGGCGGCGACCGCGGCCAGCTTCGTCGCCCTCGCCAGGGCGCGGGTCGACGCGGCGGTGATCGAGGCCGGGCTCGGCGGCCGCCTCGACGCGACCAACACGATCCCCTCGAAGGTGACGGTGCTGACGTCGATCGGCCTCGACCACACCGAGTGGCTGGGGGAGACGGAGACCGAGATCGCGGCCGAGAAGCTGGCGGTGCTGCGCGACCAGACGACGCTGGTCTTGGGTGAGGTCTCGCCGCAGGTGAGGGCGCTGGCCGAGGAGACCGCGCGCGAGCGCGGCGCGCCCCTCGTCTCCGCCCCGGCCGATCCCGGGCCCGAGGTCCAGCTGCGCGCGCCCGGGGAGTTCCAGCGCCGCAACTTCGCCCTCGCCTGCGCGG
>DATHFL010000088.1:0-5351 GCA_035318125.1 Solirubrobacterales bacterium
CGAGGATGCCGCCGACGATCAGCAGCCAGACCCGCTGGATCGTCGCCTCGACGTGGTCGAGGCTGCGCCCGTACTGGACGTAGCCGGTGAGCGCCCCGGCTTCGGAGGTGATCGTCGCCGTCGCCACCCGCATGTCGCCGAAGTCGTTGAGGCCGGTTTCCGGCGGCCCGAGGGATTCGGCGCCGGTGCTCTGTTCGACCAGGTTGCCGTTGACGTCGAAGAGCCGGGCCGAGGCGTCGTCGGGGAGGACGAAGGCGTCGAGCGAGGGCCCCCGTTTGGCTTCGGGTTCGCCGAAGGCGGGGTAGACGATGCTGAATTCGCTGGCCAGGATCTGCACCGCGCTGCGGACCTCGCTGTCGAAGTCGTCGCGGATGCGGTCGGTGGCGATCTTGCCGATCAAGCCCCCGAAGAGGAGGAGGATCGCCAGGGTCAGCCCCGAGGAGACGAGGGCGAGGCGCCAGCGGACCGGCCAGGAGCGAGGGCGCATCCCCTATGCCTTCAGCACGTAGCCGGCGCCGCGCTTGGTGTGCAGCAGACGCGACTCGCCGCCGGTCTCGAGCTTGCGGCGCAGGTTGGAGATGAAGACGTCGATCGTGTTGGTGGGCGCAAGCGGGTCGTATCCCCAGACCTCGTCGAGCAGGCGCTCGCGGGAGACGACGAGGCGCTCGTTCCGCATCAGGAACTCGAGCAGCTCGAACTCGCGGTTGGTCAGCTCGATCTCGCGCTCGCCGCGGCGGACCTCGCGGGTATCGGGGTTGAGCGTCAGGTCGCCGACCTCCAGCGAGGCGGCGCCGCGCGGGGGGCGCCGCCGCAGCAGCGCCCGGATCCGGGCCAGCAGCTCCTGGCGCTCGAACGGCTTCACCAGGTAGTCGTCGGCGCCGCTGTCGAGGCCGGTGACCCGGTCCTCGGTCTCGGCGCGGGCGGTCAGCATCAGGATCGGCACGTCGCCCTCGCTGCGCAGGCGGCGGCAGACCTCGACCCCGTCGAGCCCCGGCAGCCCGAGGTCGAGCACGACCAGGTCGGGGAAGAAGCCGGCGGCGACGTCGAGCGCCTCGACCCCGTCGGCCGAGGTGCGGACCTCGTAGCCCTCGTTGCGGAGCGAGCGCCGCAGGACGTCGGCGATGTCGACGTCGTCCTCGACGACGAGCACCCGGCCCCCGATTTGGTCGACTTCGCTCAGCACAAAACGATGGTAGCCGCGGAAATCGCCGCTACGCGCGAGATTTAGGGCGAATTTAGCTCGCAGGTACCGCGGCCTCGGCGTCGAACGGGGGACCATGTTCGTGCGTAAGAAGCGGGGCGGATCGGCCCGCCGGGGCAAAGCTGCGTCGAAACGGAAGCCGAAGGCCAAGAGCGGGCTGCGCCTGCCGGCCGGGCTCGAGCAGCGCCACCTCGACCTGATCGCGCTCTTCCTCGTCGCCTTCGGCGTCTACCTCGTCTTCGTCCTCTTCTTCGGCTGGGAGGGGGGCAAGGTCGGCTACGGGGCCGAAACCGCGCTCACCTACCTCTTCGGCCAGGTCGGCGCCCGCATCTTCACCGTCCTGCTGCTGGTCGTGGGCGGGATGCTGCTGACCGGGACCTCCGTCTCGGCGCTGGCGCGGGGGCTGGGACGCGGCCTGCGCGCGCTCTTCCGCGGCGTCTTCGCCGGCGGCGACGCGGCCGCCCGCACCGTCGCCTGGACCCATGCCGACTGGCGCGAGCACCGCGAGGCCCGGGCCGAGGCGGCGACGCTGGCCGGCCCGACCGACGTGATGAGCAGCTACCCGGAGGACAACGAGGACTTCGAACCGACCGTGGCGCTCGCCGAGGAGGACGACCTCGACGCCCAGATCTTCGACGCCGAGACCGCCGAAGAGGAGGAGCCCGAGCCCGAGGCCGAGCTGCAGAACTACGACTCCGAGGACGCGGTCGCGGTCGTCGACGAGGGCGACCGGGCGCACGCGGGGCTGACCCCGATGGGGTCGAAACGCGGGGTGACGATGTCGGAGGAGATCGACTACCGCCCGCCGGCGTCGAAGCTGCTCGAGCGCAGCAAGGCCGACAAGGGCCCGGACCCGCGCGACCACGAGGCGGTCGGCCGCAAGCTGGTCGAGACGCTCGGCCACTTCGGGGTCGAGGCGAAGATCGTCGGCATCGTCAGCGGCCCGCACGTCTCCCGCTTCGAGCTGCGCCTCGCGCCCGGGACCAAAGTCAAGAAGGTCACCGAGCTCGCCAACGACATCGCCTATGCGCTCGCCTCGACCGACATCCGCATCCTCGCCCCGATTCCCGGCAAGCAGGCGGTCGGCGTCGAGGTGCCGAACCGCAGCCGGAAGATGGTCCGCCTCGGCGACATTTACGCCGGCCGCCCGGAGAAGACCTCGCCGCTGGTCGCCTGGCTCGGCAAGGGGATCGACGGCAACCCGGTCTGGACCGACCTCGCGAAGATGCCGCACGTCCTCGTCGCCGGCACCACCGGGTCGGGCAAGAGCGGCTGCGTCAACGCGATCCTCTCCTCGATCCTGATGCAGGCCTCGCCCAACGACGTCCGCCTGGTCCTGGTCGACCCGAAGCAGGTCGAGCTCAACCACTACGAGAACGTGCCGCACCTGCTGACCCCGGTGGTGACCTCGCCGCGGCTCGCCGCCAACGTCCTCTCCAACTTGATCGGCGAGATGGAGAGCCGCTACGGGATCATGAGCGAGGCCCGCGCCCGCAACCTCGGCGAGCTCAACCGCGTCCGCCGCAAGCAGGGGGAAGCGCCGCTGCCGCACATCCTCTGCGTGATCGACGAGCTCGCGGACCTGATGATGGTGGCCCCGGCCGAAGTCGAGGACTCGATCATCCGCCTGGCCCAGAAGTCGCGCGCCACCGGCATCCACCTGGTGCTGGCGACCCAGCGCCCCTCGACCGACATCATCACCGGCACGATCAAGGTCAACATCCCCTCGCGGATCGCCTTCGCCGTCTCCTCGCAGACCGACTCGCGGGTGATCCTCGACCAGGGCGGGGCGGAGGCCCTGCTCGGGCAGGGCGACATGCTCTTCCGCGGCGCCGGCACCTCGAAGCTGCAGCGGGTCCAGGGCGCCTTCATCACCGAGGAGGAGATCGCCCGCATTACCTCCCATTGGGCCAAGCAGGGCGAACCGGAATTCGAGGACGAGCTGCTGGAGAGCCCGGAGGCGGGCGGCGAGGATGGCCGCGACGACGACTTCGACCCCGACAGCGACGACCTGCTCGACGAGGCGATCCGGCTGGTCGTGCAGACCGAGACCGCCTCGGTCTCGATGGTCCAGCGGCGGCTGCGGGTCGGTTACACCCGGGCCGGGCGGCTGATCGACATGCTCGAGCGCCGCGGCGTGATCTCCGGCTACGAGGGCTCGAAACCGCGCCAGGTGCTGATCACCCAGGCGGATCTGCCGCGCTTCCTCAGCGGCGGCGAAAGGGATTCGGTCCCGGAGCCGGTCGCGGTCGACTCCGACCCTGACGAGTAGTTCGGGTCCGGTACCGTCCGCCGCGTGATCCGCGCGGGCATCATCGTCACCGGAACCGAGGTCATCACCGGCCGGATCCCGGACGGCAACGGGCCGTGGGTGTCCGAGCGGCTGGCCGAGCGCGGGGTGGAGGTCGCGCACATTTTGGTCGTCGCCGACCGCCCCGACGACCTCGAAGCCGCCCTGCGCTTTATGGCCGAGGAGGGAATGGACCTGATCGTCACCACCGGCGGCCTCGGCCCGACCGCGGACGACCTCACCGCGGAGGTGGTCGGCCGCTTCGCCGGCCGCGAGCTGGTCCTCGACGGGGAGATCGAGGCGAAGATCGCCGAGATCCTCAGGGGGTTCGCACAGCGCTTCCAGCTCGACGAAAAGGCCCTTCAGGAGGCGAACCGCAAGCAGGCGATGGTGCCGGAGGGGGCGGTCCCGCTCGACCCGGTCGGGACGGCGCCCGGGCTGGTGGTCCCCGCCGGCGAGCGGGTGGTGATCGTCCTGCCCGGTCCGCCGCGAGAGCTGCAGCCGATGTGGTCGGCGGCTGTCGAGACCCCGCAGGTGCGGGAGGTGCTCGGGCGGGCGACGCCGCTGCGCGCCTACACGATGCGGATGTTCGGGGTCCCGGAGTCCGAAATCGCCAAGAGCCTGCGGGAGATGGAGTCCGAAGGGGTCGATCTGACCAGCCTCGAGGTGACGACCTGCCTGCGTCGCGGCGAGATCGAGATCGACGTCCGCTACCGTGACGAGGCGCTCACGGTCGCCGAGACGGTCCGCGAGGGGCTGGTGCGGCGGCACCGGCGCGAGACCTTCAGCATCGACGGCGAGACGATCGACGCCCAGGTGGCGACGCTCCTGTTGGGGCACCGGCTGGGGCTGGCGGAGTCCTGCAGCGGCGGCCTCCTGGCGGCGCGGATCACCGACCTCGAGGGGGCATCCGAGTACATGGCCGGTGGGGTCGTCGCCTACTCGAACGAGGCGAAGGCCGACCTGCTCGGAGTCGACCCCGACCTGATCGAGGCGAAGGGGGCGGTCTCGCCGGAGGTCGCCGAGGCGATGGCGATCGGGGCGCTGGAGCGCTTCGGCGCCGACGTCGCGGTCTCGGTCACCGGGATCGCCGGCCCCGGCGGCGGCAGCGAGGAGAAGCCGGTCGGCTACGTCTGCTTCAACGCCCGCCTCGCCGACGGCACCAGCATCGCCCGCGACCCGGTGATCCCCGGCGGCCGCCTCGACGTCCGCGAACGTTCCGCCCTGGTCGGGATGCACCTGCTGCGGATGCTGCTCGGCGAGGAAGACGGCGAGAAGGCTTGACAGAGAATTTGCTCTAGCGCGTTGTTTCGTGCGCCGGCGCCCCTTAGCGTGGCGGCCGTGGCAAAGGAGCGACTGAAAAGCCCGCGGGCGCGCCTGTTCGTGGCACTCGACCTGCCGGAGGAGCTCCGGGAGGGAATCGTGACCTGGGGGAGGGATGCGCTCGCGGACCCGGCGCTGCGGTCGGTGGCGCCGGAGTCGCTCCACATCACGCTGGCCTTCCTCGGCTACCGGCCGGAGAAGGAGATCGAGCGGATCGCCGAGGTGGTGCGAGAGGGCGCGGCGCCAGCCCCCTGGGTGGAGCTGCGGGACCCGGAACCGCGGCCGCCGCGGGGCCGGGCTCGGCTTTACGCGCTGCCGGCGATCTCTCCGGGGACGGAGGCGCTGCAGGCGGGGCTGGCGCAGGGACTTTCCGAAGCGGGCTTCTACGAGCCCGAGAAGCGGCCCTTCTGGCCGCATGTGACCGTGGCTCGGGTCCGTCCCGAGGCGCGGGGGTCGAGGCGGCCGGCGGTCGTCTCGGAGCCTCCCGGGCCAATCCCCGAGGAGCTCTCCGAGCCGTGCCTAGCCGTCCGGCTCGTT
>DATHFL010000089.1:0-6211 GCA_035318125.1 Solirubrobacterales bacterium
CGAGCGCGCCTCCCGCCACGCCCGCCGTGCCGAGGGCCTGCTCGGAGAGCGCCACCGCGAGGCGATGCGGGCGCGCCTGGCCGCCGGCGAGGGCCTGCTCGACGACGTCCGCTCGGCGCTGAAGGCGGCCGAAGCCGCTGGCGCGGCGATCCGCTCGCGGGTCGAGGCGATCGAGCGCAAGGTGGTCGGCGGCGAGGGGGACGGCGACGAGATCGCCGAGGAACTGCGCGCCTGCTCGCAGCAGGAGTTCGAGCTGCAGGGGCAGATGAAGGAGACCTCCGACGAGCTGACTAAAGCCGAGGTCGAGGCCGCCCACCTCGGCGACCGCCGCGCCGAGGCCGAGCGAGAGCTCGCCGCGATCGCCGACCGGCTCGGCGAGGAGATCGCGCCGGCCACCGAAGCGCTGAGCGACGAGGCGCGGGCGGAGATCGACCGCCGGCTGGAGCGGCTGGAGCGGCGGCGGGCCCAGATCGGCCCGGTCAACCCGCTGGCCGAGCAGGAGTACGACGAAGCCCGCGAGCACGTCGAGGCGCTGCAGGCGCAGCGCGAGGACATCGAGCGGGGGATGCGCGAGCTGGAGTCGCTGATCCGCGACATCGACGAGGAGATCGAGCGGGCCTTCGAGGAGACCTTCGAGGCGACCGCGAAGAACTTCGAGGAGATGGTCGAGCACCTCTTCCCGGGCGGGCGCGGGCGCCTGCGCCGGGTCAGCCTGCGGCCGGTCCGCGACGAGGAGCGGCCGGCGGGCGAGCAGGAGGCGCCGAGCGACGCCGAGACGGAGCCCGAGGAGGAGGAAGAGCAGCGCGACGAGCAGGGGGTGGAGATCGAGGTCACCCCGGCCGGCAAGTCGACCCGCAAGCTCTCGCTGCTCTCCGGCGGCGAGAAGTCGCTGGTCGCCCTCGCTTTCGTCTTCGCCGTCTTTCTCGCCCGGCCCTGCCCCTTCTACATCCTCGACGAGGTCGAGGCCGCCCTCGACGACGCCAACATCGACCGCTTCCTGCAGCTGATCCGCCGCTTCTCCGACCGCGCCCAGTTCGTCATCGTCACCCACCAGAAACGGACGATGGACGCCGCCGACGTCCTCTACGGCGTCAGCATGGGCGGCGACGGCGTCACCAAGGTGGTCTCGCGGCGGCTGCCGCGAGAAGTGGCCGAGGACGCCGAGGATGAGGGCGAGGCCGGCGGCGGCACCCTCTCCGCCGTCGCTTAAGCAGGACGGGATGGCAGTTGATTTCGACCACGAGTGCTTCTTCATGCTCCCATCGGGGACGTTGGCGGCGAGATCAGAAAGCGATCCGACGGGGTGCGGGATTGGGTGGTGAAGCCCGCCGCCGAGGCCGCTGCTGGCCTGAAGACCGTGAGGGCCGATGAGGTTGGTGAGTCAGGGCAGATCACGGCTCAGGCTGTGCAGCACTGCTTGAAAGCGAAGGCCGCGGTTGCCGACCTGACCGGTGGGAACCCGAATGTCTACTACGAGCTTTCGGTCCGCCACGGGGCGCAGTTGCCGGTGGTTTTGATCGCGCAAGAGGGAACGAAACTTCCATTCGACATCAGTCAGTCCCGAGTCATCTTCTTTGACCACACCGACTTGAACAGCGCTGGCAAGGCAAAAGAAGGACTTCAGATTCAAATCAAGGCCTCCCTCGACGCTCCTCCTGACAATCCGATCTCGGACGGCATGAGGCTTGCGGAGCTTCAGGCTGGGGGTGCCGAGGAGCAGGCACTGGCCCGCGTCTTGGATCGGCTGGACAGCCTGGCCCGTGCGACGGAGCAGATCGACGAGCGCCTCAGCCGCGCGGAGTCGCTGACCATCAGGAGGCAGGCCGTCACCCAGGCTCGATCGCCAGAGGTTCGCGACGAGTTCGGAAGGCGTCTGGTGACGTGGGAGGTGTACCAGGACAGGCAGGCTGATGAAGAGAAGCTCAGCGCCCGCGAGGGGGCGGAGCTGAAGGCGGAGATCGAATCCGAGTTGAGAGACGAGGTGCTCGGACCTGACGACCCCGAGTTCCCAGCCTAGAAACGCGAACTGCATCAACTTTTACTTCTGCTGGGTGGATAAGTTGATGCAGTTCGCTCTGTAGCTTTCCCGCATGGCTACTAGCTGGCAGGAGATTGTGGATCTGGGGGGGCGCAGCCCTGCGGGGGTTATGACCGCTGAGGAGGAGGCGCCTGAGGAGCGGCGGGGGGTTTTCAAGCGGCTGCGGGAGAGCCTTTCCAAGAGCCGGCAGGCGCTGACTGAGGAGATCTCAGCTTCTCTGTTCGATCGCATCGATGACGAGACCTGGGAGTTGCTGGAGGAGGCGCTGATCCTGGCCGACGTGGGAGCGCCTACGACGGCTGCGGTGGTCGAGCGGCTCGAGCACGAGGTCGAGTCGGGGGCGGTGCCTGCCGACGGGGTCGCCGTCCGCGACCGCTTGATCGAGATCCTCGCCGAGGTGGCTTCGACCGGGCGGGCGCCGATCGACCTCAGCGCCGAGCCGGCGATCCTGATGATGGTCGGCGTCAACGGCACCGGCAAGACGACGACGATCGGCAAGGTCGCCTGGCACCTGAGCAAGGAGATGGGCCTCTCGATCGTCCTCGCCGCCGCCGACACCTACCGCGCCGCCGCCGCCGAGCAGCTCGAAACCTGGGCCGAGCGGGCCGGCGCCGAGCTCGTCCGGGGCGAAGAGGGGAGCGATCCGGGCGCCGTCGCCTACGACGCGATCAACGCCGCCCGCGCCCGCGGCGCCGACGTCGTCATCGTCGACACCGCCGGCCGCCTCCACACCCAGGGCAACTTGATGGACGAGCTGACGAAGGTCCGCCGGGTGATCTCCAAGCAGGTCCCTGGCGCCCCGCACGAGACCCTGATCTCGATCGACGCTACCACCGGCCAGAACGGCCTCCGCCAGGCCAAGGTCTTCTCCGAGGCGGTCGAGGTCGACGGCGTCGTCCTCACCAAGCTCGACGGCACCGCCCGCGGCGGCATCGCCCTGGCGATCGCCGCCGACCTCGGCATCCCGGTGAAGCTGATCGGCGTCGGGGAGACGCTGGAGGACCTGCGTCCCTTCGACCCCGCCGACTACGCCAAAGCGCTGCTCGCGGATTAGCTCCCCTAAGCTGACTCGGCCATGTTCGACCAGCTCTCCGAACGCCTGCAGTCGACCCTCTCGGAGGTCCGCTCGCGCGGCAAGCTGAGCGAGTCCGACGTCGACTCGGCGATGCGCGAGATCCGCCTCGCCCTGCTCGAGGCCGACGTCAACTTCAAAGTCGTCAAAGCCTTCACGAAGACGCTGAAGGAGCGCTGCCTCGGCTCCGACGTGCTGGAGAGCCTCGACCCCGGCCAGCAGGTGGTGAAGATCGTCAACGAGGAGCTGGCGGCGCTGATGGGCGGGACCGGCAGCGAGCTGGCGATGGCCACGAGCGGCCCGACCGTGATCCTGATGGCGGGCCTGCAGGGCTCCGGCAAGACGACCGCCTGCGCCAAGCTCGCCCAGTTCTTCGGCAAGCAGGGCAAGGACGTGGCGCTCGCCGCCTGCGACGTCTACCGCCCCGCCGCGGTCGAGCAGCTGGTGACGATGGGCAAGCGCGCCGGCGCCCACGTTTACGAGCGCGGCACCGACGCCGACCCGGTCGAGATCGCCTCCTGGGCGCTCGACAAAGCCCGGGCCGAGCGCCGCGACGTGCTGATCGTCGACACCGCCGGCCGCCTCCACATCGACCAGGACCTGATGGCCGAGCTGGCGAAGATCCGCAAGCAGACGCGCCCCCACGACATCCTCCTGGTCGTCGACGCGATGACCGGCCAGGACGCCGTCGGCGTCGCCGAATCCTTCGCCGAGGTGGCCGAGTTCGACGGCGTCGTGATGACCAAGCTCGACGGCGACGCCCGCGGCGGCGCCGCGCTCTCGGTCAAGGCGGTGACCGGCAAGCCGATCCTCTTCGCCTCGACCGGCGAGAAGATCGAGGACTTCGACAAGTTCCACCCCGACCGCATGGCCCAGCGCATCCTCGGCATGGGCGACGTGCTCAGCCTGATCGAGAAGGCCGAGCAACAGGTCGACGAGAAGGAGGCCGAGGCGCTGCAGGAGAAAATGCGGCGCGACCAGTTCACCCTCGAGGACTTCCTCACCCAGATGCGCCAGGTCCGCAAGATGGGCCCGCTGAGCGGGATCATCGGGATGCTGCCGGGGATGGGGGCGATGAAGCAGCTGAAGGGCGCCGACATCGACGAAGGCGAGCTCGACCGCGTCGAGGCGATCATCCTCTCGATGACGCCCCAGGAGCGGGCCCACCCGGGGATGATCAACGGCTCCCGGCGCAAACGGATCGCCGCCGGCTCCGGGACCAAGGTCCAGAACGTCAACGCGCTGGTCAAGCAGTTCGACCAGATGCGGGTGCTGATGAAGTCGATGGCCAACGGCAAGATGCCCAGCCCGCAGCAGCTGGCCCAGCTTTCCGGCGGCGGGCAGCGCCCGAAGGTGCGCAGGCGCTAACCCCAGATCAGTCGGCGCATCCTCCGCTTCGCGTCCGGGTGCGCCTTTTCTGTAACCTGCCGGCCCCTATGGCAGTCAGAATCAGACTTAGACGAGTGGGTTCGAAGAAGAACCCGATCTGGCGGATCGTGGTCGCCGACAAACGCTCGCCGCGCGACGGTCGCACGATCGAGACGATCGGCCAGTACAACCCGCAGACCGAGCCCTCGACGATCGTCCTCGACGAGGAGCGCGCGCGCCACTGGCTCGAGCACGGCGCCCAGCCCTCGGAGACGGTGGCGGGCCTGCTGCGCACCAAGGGCATCCAGGCTTCCGGCAGCTAGCCGGCCCCAGCGATGACGGAGCTCCTCGAGTTTCTCGTCAAGGCCCTCGTCGAGGAGCCGGAGGCGGTCGTGGTCGAGGAGCTGGAAGAGGACGGCGACCTCATCTACGAGATCAGCGTCGCCGAGGGCGACCTCGGCCGGGTGATCGGCAAGGGTGGGCGGATCGCCAACGCGATCCGGACGATCGCCAAGGCGGCCGCGGTGCGGATCGACCGCCGCGTGGTCGTCGACATCCTCGACTGACGGCCCAGCGTCCGCCGGCTTGCGCCTCGACGTCTTCACCCTCTTCCCCGAGGCCTTCGACTGGTTCCAGTCGCAGCGCTCGGTCCAGAACGCGCTGCGCGAAGGCAACGAGTTCCGTCTCTTCAACTACCGCGACTCGACCCCGCTGAGCGCCGGCCAGGTCGACGACTCCCCCTACGGCGGCGGCGCCGGGATGGTGCTGCGGGTCGACGTGGTCGACGCGGCGCTGCAGGCCGCCTACGGCGAGGGGCCGCGGCCGCGGATCGTCCTGCTCTCGCCGACCGGGCCGCAGCTGAGCGACGAGATCGCCGACGAGCTGGTCGCCGAGCCGCACGTCGCCCTGCTCTGCGGGCGCTACGAGGGCTTCGACGACCGCGTCCACCGGCACCTCGCCGACGACGAGCTCTCGATCGGCCGCTACGTCCTCGCCGGCGGCGAGCTGCCGGCGATGGTCGTCGCCGACGTGGTCATGCGCAAGCTGCCGGGGGCGCTGGGGCACGAGGACTCCGCCGTCGAGGAGTCCTTCAGCCACGCCCTGGAGGGGATGCCGGAGTACCCGCACTTCACCCGCCCGCCGACCTACCGCGGCTGGGAGGTGCCCGAGGTCCTGCTCTCCGGCGACCACGAGAAGGTGCGCCGGTGGCGGTTGGAGCAGAGCCGCCGGCGGGCCGAGCAGTTCGAAGAAGCCGCGGAATAGCTACCATTCCGCGACCGCGCGGTTCCCGCAACTGGGTCCGGCGGTTTTTTCTCGTCAGATGAGCTCCGTAATCGACAGCATCGAGCGCGCCCAGCTGAGGCAGGGGCTGCCCAAGTTCGCCCCCGGCGATCGCGTCCGCGTGCACTTCCAGGTGATCGAGGGAAGCCGGAAACGGACCCAGGTCTTCGAGGGCGTGGTGCTGCGGCGCCAGGGCTCCGGCGTGCGCGAGACCTTCACCGTGCGCAAGCAGTCGTTCGGCGTCGGCGTCGAGCGGACGTTCCCGTTGCACTCGCCGAAGATCGAGAAACTCGAGGTCGCGGCGCGCGGGGACGTGCGGCGGGCCAAGCTCTACTACCTGCGCGGCCGCGTCGGCAAGCGCGCGCGGGTGCGCGAGCGCCGCTACGCCGGTCCGGAGGCGGTCGTCGAGGCCGGGCTGCTGCACGATCCGTCCGCGGAGGCCGCGGCGGCAG
>DATHFL010000090.1:0-4874 GCA_035318125.1 Solirubrobacterales bacterium
CGCCGCTGGCCAGGGGCGGCCGGTAGCATCCCGCGCCGCTAAACCAGAAGGAGACGAGAGCAAGCATGAGCGAGACGTACGAGCTGACCACCGACCAGGCCGAGCGCGAGGCATCCGGCGCGCACAGCTACGGCCGCTACCTCGAGGAGTTCGAGGTCGGCGCCGTCTACAAGCACTGGCCGGCGAAGACCGTGACCGAGGCCGACGACCACCTCTTCTGCCTGATCACGATGAACCACCACCCGCTGCACATCAACGACGTCTACGCGCAGGGCTCGCAGCAGGGCCGCAACGTCGTCGTCGGTCCGCTCGTCTACTCGCTGGCGCTGGGGATGTCGGTCTCCGACGTCTCGGGCAAGGCGATCGCCAACCTGGCGACCGAAGAACTCAGCCACCCGAACCCGGTCTTCCACGGCGACACCCTCTTCTGCGAGACCGAGGTGCTCGACGTCAAGCCCTCGAAATCGAAGCCCGACCGTGGCATCGTCAAGGTCCATACCCGGGTGCTCAACCAAGACGGCGTCCTCGTCGCCGAGTTCAAGCGCCTGGTCCTGGTCCCGAAGAAAAACCCCGGCGAGTCCCCCGAAGCCGCAGCCGACAACGTCGACTGAGCCCGCCTGACCGGCGCAGACCGGCGTCCTCAGTCGCTCGCGTGCAAGGCACGCCACGCTCCCTGCCGTCCTTGGTCTGCTTGGCCAGCCGGGCTCAGGGGCCGTGCGTGGCACTTCCGCCACGCTCCCGTAACCAAATAGGCACAAACCGCGCACCACCCGCGCGCCCATGCCCGCCAGGGTTCCGGCCATGGCGCAACTCTGGAGCGAGAGAGCCGAACTGCATCAACTTTTCTATCTGTTGGGTGGAAAAGTTGATGCAGTTCGGCGTGGGAGGGGGTCCGGGTGAGGGATCGGGAGGCGACGGCAGCGATTCGAGCGCTTGCGGAGCGGCAGCATGGGGTGGTCGCCCATCGTCAGCTTGTCCAGCTTGGCCTAGGTATGGGCCTCGGTTTGCGTCGCCGCGAAGGGGGATTGCTCATTCCACTCCATCAGGGGGTCTACGCCCTTGGACATCGACAGCTCACCAGGGAGGGGCGATGGATGGCGGCGGTGCTGGCATGTGGCGATGGGGCGGTGCTTTCGCATTTCAGTGCCGGGCACTTGTGGGGAATCTGCGGTTCTTATGGGCCGATCGAGGTGCTGCGGCAGTCGGGAGGCTTCAAGCCGGACGGACACCATCGTGGGGTCCGGTTGCACCAGACGCGGCGACTCGATGCCTGGGAACTGACGATGGAGAGAGGTATCCCGATTGCGACCATGGAGCGGGTGTTGCTGGACCTGGCGGGGAGGACCGATGCGAAACGACTGGAGCGCATCTTCGTCCAGGCGTATAAGCGCGAAGGGTTCTCCTGGCCCCGTCTCGCTCGCATTCTGCAACGAACGCGGGGTAGGCGGGGCGCTGGGAAGCTGCGCAGGATCGCCATCGAAATCGATCCAGAGGCCCTAGAGACCAAATCCATCTCCGAGGTGGATTTCCTCGCCCTCTGTCGCGAAGCCAACCTCCCGACCCCGGCGGTCAACGTCCTCGTCGCGGGGCACCTCGTCGACTTCCTCTGGTCAGAGCAGAAAGTGGTCGTCGAAACCGACAGCTGGAGTCACCACGGCGACCGGCCCACCTTCGAGAAGGACCGCCAGACCGACGTCGACTTGATCGCAGCCGGCTACGAAGTCCACCGAGCCACCTACAAGATGCTCGAACGCAACCCGGGTCCCTTTCTCAACAACGTCCGCCGCGCCCTCCACACCCGAACTGCATCAACTTTTCCACCCAGCAGATAGAAAAGTTGATGCAGTTCGGGTGGGGCGGCTGTGGGGATGGCGTCCGCGGAACTCGCTTGGGCTAGTGGGCCTCGCCGCTGGCGTGGGCGGGGGGGCGGGACTCCTCGGCTAGGGAGGTGATCTCCAGCTGGCCTTGGGCGGCGTCTTCGAGGACGTCGGTGGCCTCCTGGGCGGAGCGGGCGTAGAGCTCGACCAGGAGGTGGACGACGATCTGCTCGTCGTCGTGCTTGTGGAAGCGAACGTGGGTGAAGAACTCGCGCACGCCGGCGTCGCCGAAGGCGCCGTAGGTGAGGAACTCGATCGCCTCCGGGCCGGAGCAGGTCTCGACCCGGTCCTGGTCGACGGTGACGGTGCAGGAGGCGACCCAGGGGGTGCCGGCGATCATCCGCTCCCAGCGGTCCTCGATCGGCACCACGCGGTCGCCTTCGAAGGTCAGGTGCGGCTGGTCGTGCATGCAGTCGAGGCACTGGACGACCGATTCCTGGACCTCGTCGACGCCGTCGGCCAGCTCGCCGCTCTCGGGGTCGACCCGGCGGATCGCGTCGTAGTGGATCTGGATCTCGAGGCTCTGGGACCAGCAGCGGTAGCACCGCAGCCAGGCCGCCCGCTCCCCGTTGAGCTCGTTCATCAGGCGGCTGACGCTACAGCCGCGTGCGCCTGGGGGCGGGCGTGGCCGAGCAGATCAAGGACGCAGGGCGCGGACTTTGCTGGTTGCAAAGGCAAGCCCGAGGACGCAGAGCTGCGAAGTGCCACGTCCGTCATCCAGGTGTGCGGGGCTGTGGGGTCATCCGCCTACCATTGTTAGCGAGGAAAGCGGCTGGGCGCTAAGCGGCGGCCTTGGCCCGCTGGCCGACCAGCTCGACGATGTCGCCCATGATCCGGTTGACGTCGAAGTCCTTCGGCGTGTAGACGCCGGCGACGCCGGCTTCGCGCAGGCGCTCGGCGTCGGCGACGGGGATGATCCCGCCGACCACCACCGGCACCTCGACGCCTTCCTCGCGCAGCAACCGGACCACCTCGGGGATCAGCTCCAGGTGCGAGCCGGAGAGGATCGAGAGGCCGACCACGTCGACGTCCTCCTGCACCGCCGACTCGGCGATCTCCTCGGGGGTAAGCCGGATCCCCTGGTAGATCACCTCCATGCCGACGTCGCGCGCCCGCAGCGCCACCTGCTCGGCGCCGTTGGAGTGGCCGTCGAGCCCGGGCTTGCCGACCAGGATCTTGATCCGGTGGCCGATCTTCTCCGAGGTCGCGTCGACCCGGTGCCGGATCTCCTCCAGCTGCTCGCGCGACGAGGGCGCCGAGGCGCCGTCGACGCCGGTCGGTGCCCGGTAGGCGCCGAAGACGTCACGCATGGTCGCTGCCCACTCGCCGGTGGTCGCCCCCGCCTTGGCGGCGGCGATCGTCGCCGGCATCACGTTCGCGCTCTCGTCGGCCGCGACCTTCGCCAGCTCCTCGAGCGCCGCCCGCACCGCGCCCTCGTCGCGCTCGGCCTTCCACTCCTCCAGCGCCTCGATCCGCTCGCGCTCGACCTCCGGGTCGGGGGTGAGGATGCCGCCGTCGGCCCCCGCCGTCAGCGGCGAGTCCTCGGTCTCGGTGAAGCTGTTCTGGCCGATCACCTTCTGCTCCCCGGCCTCGATCCGCGCCACCCGCTCGCGGTGCGACTCGACCAGGCGCGCCTTCATGTAAGGGACGGCGTTGACGGCGCCGCCGTGCTCCTCGACCACGGCCATCTCCGCCCGCGCCCCCGCGGTCAGTTCCGCGACCAGCCCGTCCATGACGACCGAGCCCTCGAAGACGTCGGGGTACTCGAGCAGGTCGGTCTCGTTCGCCAGCACCTGCTGGATGCGCAGGCTCCACTGCTGGTCCCAGGGGCGGGGGAGGCCCATCGCCTCGTTCCAGGCCGGCAGCTGGATCGCCCGCGCCCGCGCGTCGCGGCTCAGCGTCACCGCCAGCGCCTCCAGCACGATCCGCTGGATGTTGTTCTCCGGCTGCGCCTCGGTCAGGCCGAGCGAGTTGACCTGCACCCCGTAGCGGAAGCGCAGCATCTTCTCGTCCGTGACCCCGTAGCGCTCGCGCCCGATCTCCTGCCACAGCGCGCTCATCGTCCGCAGCTTCGCGATCTCCTCGACCAGCCGGATGCCGGCGTTGACGAAGAAGGAGATCCGCCCGAAGACCTTCGGGAAGTCCGCGTCGGCGACCTGCCCGCGCGCCTTCACCTCGTCGAGCACCGCGATCCCGGTCGAGAGCGCGTAGGCGATCTCCTGCACCGGCGTCGCCCCGGCCTCCTGCAGGTGGTAGCTGCAGATGTTGGTCGGGTTCCAGCTCGGCACCTCGTTGACGGTGAAGGCGACCATGTCGGCGATCAGCCGCATCGAGGGCTCCGGCGGGAAGGCGTAGGTCCCGCGCGAGAGGTACTCCTTGATGATGTCGTTCTGGGTCGTGCCCTTGAGCTGGGAGCGGTTGACCCCGTTCTCCTCGGCGACCGCCACGTAGAGGGCGAGCAGCCAGGCCGCCGTCGCGTTGATCGTCATCGAGGTGTTCATCTCGTCGAGCGGGATCCCGTCGAGCAGCTGGTGCATATCGCCCTTGTGGACGACAGAGACGCCGACCTTGCCGACCTCGCCGCGGGCGAGGACGTGGTCTGGGTCATAGCCGGTCTGGGTCGGCAGGTCGAAGGCCACCGAGAGCCCCGTCTGGCCCTTGGCCAGGTTCTTGCGGTAGAGCTCGTTGGAGCGGCGGGCGTCGGAGTGGCCGGCGTAGGTGCGCATCACCCAGGGCTTGTCCTTCTGTGCCTTGTGCTGGGCCATGGGTCGAGCGTAGGACGGTGATTACTCCGAGGTAACCGCTGCGCGGTGAGCGTTATCCCACACGCAGCTGGGCCGCCGGGAGCACGGTCGACCGCTCCACCTCGACCATCCGCATCAGGTGCGAGAGGTGCAGCAGGCGGCGCACGGCACCCGAGCAGCCACGGAGGACGAGGTGGTGCCCGTCCCGGCCGGCCTCCCGGGTGGCGACCGCAAGGACCTTGAGCGCGGTCAG
>DATHFL010000091.1:0-3362 GCA_035318125.1 Solirubrobacterales bacterium
GCGAACGCTGGCCGAGAAGACGATCGCGCGCTTCAGCGACCCCGAGCGCGGCGGCTTCTACTCGACCTCGAACGACCACGAGGAGCTGATCGCCCGCCGCAAGGAGGTCGGCGACCACCCGATCCCCTCCGGCAACAGCGCCGCCGCCTACGGGCTGCTGCGCCTGGCGGCGCTGACGGGAGAGCGCCGCTACGCCGAGGCCGCCGCGGCCGTCTTCGCGCTCTTCGCCAAACCCGCCGTCCAGCACCCCGACGCCTTCGCCCACCTGCTGCGGGCGCTCGACTTCCAACTCGCCCCCAGCCGCGAGGTCGCCCTGGTCGGCGACGAGCTCGGCGAGCTGGCCGCGGTCGTCCGCGAGCAGCCGCGCCCGCACCTGGTCCTCGCCGGCGGCCCCGAGGGCAGCGCGGAGCCGCCCCTGCTCGCCGGCCGCACCACGGTCGAGGGCCGGCCCGCCGCCTACGTCTGCGAGAACTTCGCCTGCCAGCTGCCAGTCGCAAGCTCCGAGGAGCTGCGGCGGCTTCTGTGACGATTTAAAGGTTTTCTCACCAGATCTTTGAAAGGATGCCGCCGGATGCGCGGCTCGTCCTTCACCCTCGCCGCCGGTCGCCGGTCGAAGTGGATCGTCTTCGCGATCTGGTTCCTCGGGATCTTCATCGCCGCCGGCCCGGCCAACCTGCCCGGCAAGTTCGAAGACGCCGAAAACAACGAGGCGACCTCCTACCTGCCGGGCGAGGCGGAATCGACCAAGGCGCTCGCCGCGACCGAAGAGCTGCAGAACGGCGAAATCGCCCCGGCGGTGGTGATCTTCCGCCGCGACTCCGGTCTTTCCCCCGCCGACTTCGAGACGATCTCCGAGACCGTCGAGAAGATGACGAAGGAGCGCTTCCCCGGCGTCATCGCCGACGGCGAAACCGCGGCCGCGGGCGGCAAACCGGCCGAGCCCGACGCGCGGGCCGAGAACCCCGGCACCCCCGAGCAGGGCTGCGCCGGCCCGACCGCCGAGGTGCCGGGCCAGCCTTCGGACTACAGCCCCTTCGTCGGCCCGGTCTGCTCGAAAGACGGCAAGGCCGCGGTCGTCACCGCCTACATCAACGCCGAGGGCGAGGGCGAGCGGATCGTCGACCCGGTCAAGTTCTGGCGCGACCAGCTCCCCGAGGAGGAGGGCGGCCTGCAGGCGAAGATCACCGGCGGCGCCGGCTTCTCCGCCGACGCGATCGAAGTCTTCGAAGGGATCAACGGCACCCTGCTGCTGGCCGCGGTCAGCCTGGTGATCTTCCTGCTGATCGCCATCTACCGCTCGCCGATGTTCTTCCTCATCCCGCTGGCCGCGGTGCTGTTCGCCGAGACCCTCTCGCGCTCGGTCGGCTACGGC
Organism: Solirubrobacterales bacterium; assembly: GCA_035318125.1. Lineage (GTDB taxonomy): Bacteria > Actinomycetota > Thermoleophilia > Solirubrobacterales > 70-9 > VAYN01. Next base: position 1,373 of record DATHFL010000091.1, read on the forward strand.
GTCTCCGAGCTCGGGGTGACGATCAACGGCCAGTCGAGCTCGATCATGTCGGTCCTGGTGCTCGGCGCCGGCACCGACTACGCGCTCCTGCTGGTCGCCCGCTACCGCGAGGAGCTGCACCGCACCGCCGACAAGTACGAGGCGATGCAGACGGCGCTGCGCTCGGCCGGGCCGGCGATCTTCGCCTCGGCGGCGACGGTGGTCGCGGCGCTGCTCTGCCTGCTGGTCGCCAAGGTCAACGGCACCTCCGGCCTCGGCCCGATCGCCGCGATCGGGATCGCCTGCGCGGCGCTCTCGATGCTGACCCTGCTGCCGGCGCTGCTGACGATCTTCGGCCGTCGCGCCTTCTGGCCCTTCGTCCCCCACACCGCCGAGTCGGCGCCGAAGGACACCGAGATCTCCGACCGTGCCCGCCGCTCGATCGTCGAGGGACCGGGCCTTACCGCCCTGGCGCAGGTGATCCTCGCCTCGCTCCTGGTCCTGATCCTGCTGCCGCTGGTGCTGGTCAACTGGCTCCTGCGAATCCTCACCCTCCGCCGCCTTCCCTCGCTGATCGTCGGCCCGCTCGACCGCGCCGTCTTCACCCCCTACGAGCTGCGCCGCCACCGCCTCGAGCACGCCAAAGACGAGACCCACGGTTTCTGGGCGCGGCTCGGCCGCCGCGTCGCCGCCGGCCCGCAGCGGGTGCTGGCGGGGTCGATCGCCGTGCTCCTGGTCTGCTGCGCCGGCTTCGCCTTCTTCTCCACCGACCTGACCAGCGAAGACAGCTACCGGACCGAAGTCGAATCGGTCGAAGGCCAGCACCTGCTCGACAGGAGCTTCCCCTCCGGCGCCACCGCCCCCACCGACGTCGTCGTCCCACAGGCCAGCGACGTGCCGGCGGTGAAACGGGCGGTCGAAGGCGTCGACGGGGTCGAGGCGGTCTCCGAACCGGTCGCCCAGGGCGCGCCGGGGACCCTGATCCAGGCGGTCCTGGTGCCCAATCCCTACTCGACCGAGGCCTACGAACTGATCGACCCGATCCGCGAAGCCGCGCACGAGGTCTCTCCCGGCGTCCTCGTCGGCGGCCCCTCGGCGGTCGAAGACGACGTCCGCGAGGCGGCCGGCTGGGACTCGATCGCGATCCCGCCGCTGATCCTCCTCGTCGTCTTCCTGATCCTGACGCTGCTGCTGCGGGCGGTGGCGGCGCCGCTGTTCCTGGTCGGCACCGTGATCCTCAGCTTCCTCGCCGCCCTCGGCGTCGGCTACTTCGCCTTCGACGTGATCTTCGGCTTCCCCGGCTCCGACCCCTCGCTGCCGCTCTTCGCCTTCGTCTTCCTCGTCGCCCTCGGCGTCGACTACAACATCTTCCTCGTCGCCCGCGCCCGCGAGGAGTCGGAAAAGTTCGGCACCGAGGAGGGGATGCTGCGCTCGCTGGCGGTCACCGGCGGCGTCATCACCAGCGCCGGGATCGTCCTCGCCGGCACCTTCGCCGTCCTCGGCGTCCTCCCCCTCACCTTCCTCACCGAGATCGGCTTCGTCGTCGCCTTCGGCGTCCTCCTCGACACCTTCCTCGTCCGCAGCGTTCTAGTCCCCTCGATCGCCCTCGTAGCCGGCGACCGCTTCTGGTGGCCATCCTCCCTGTCACGTACTGACGGTCGATAGGCAAGCCTGGCAAGGACGCAGGGAGCGTGGCGTGCTCTGCACGCGAGCGACCGAGGACGCCGCCAGGCGCCGCCTAGCGGCCGTCAGAGGATCGGTAGGAAGTTTTCGATCTCGTACGGAGTGACCTGGACGCGGTAGTCGTCCCATTCCTGCCGCTTGATCTCAACGAAGCGGCGGAAGGTGTGCTCGCCCAGGGTGCGCAGCACCAGCTCCGACTCGGCGGCGACCTCGATCGCCTCGCCCAGCGTCGCCGGCAGCTGCTCAATCCCCTGCTGGGCGAGCTCCTCCTGCGAGAGGTGGTAGAGGTTCTGCTCCATCGGCTCGGGCAGCTCATACCCGTGCTCGA
>DATHFL010000092.1:0-2820 GCA_035318125.1 Solirubrobacterales bacterium
CCCGCCGTGATCGTGGTCGACAACCTCGCCGATCCGGATGTCTCCTTTGATCTGTTCGGCCGGCTGCGCGATGAGCTTTGGGCGGCGGGGCACGTTTGGCTGGTCGCGGCCCGCCCCAAGGACTCGAGTGCGTTTCGCGCGCCCCCAGCGGAGGCTTTCTGGGGCGCGGTCGTGGAGATACCCCCATTGAACGAACACGAGGTCTTGGAATTTCTGCACAAGGGCCTCAGCAATGACGAGATCGCTCAACTCCGCAAGCTTCCCCTGGCTGGCTTTCATCCCCGCCTGCTGATCCGGGAGCTTCATAGCGCTCTAGAGGAAGACCCCCAAGCGAAGGCCAAGGAAGCACGGATCGGGGGGCTCCTGCGACGGGCGGCCGAGCTGGGGCGCAGCGAGGAATTGGCACTTCGGGAACTGATCGGCTTGGGCCGACCCGCCAGCGCTCACGACCCCGATCTACTGGCAAACCTCGGCTGGTCCCGCTCCTACGCGCAGCGCATCTTCTCCCACCTCGAGTCCAACAGACTCGTGCGTTCACTTCCGGAAGCGACCGGCGAACGCGCGGGGCGTCCGCGCAAACTGTACGAACCAAGCCCAAGCGCACCCGCATGAGCCTGAGAGAGGTTTACGAGCAGCGGCTCTTCGACGACGCCACCACCGATGCGGAGAGGCGCAGTTACTACGTCCGTTCGGGCGAGCTCGGGATCGAGCCCCGGGCGGACCGGCAATTGATGGAGTGCTTGAAAGCGGACCCTGGGCCTCAGCGAGTGCAGATCGTGGGACCGAGCGGCGCCGGCAAGACCAGCCTGATTGTGCGTGTCCTCGCCGATCTCGAGGCCGAGAGCCTCGATCCAAGTCGAGAGGTCCTGCTGTTGCGAGTGGGCGAGAGCCCCGAGCACCTCGCCAGCGGGGAAAACATGATCAGGCTCGTCCTCGACACCATTGCCGCGCAGAGATTCCGCTTCTCAAATATCGACCCGGGCGTCTTCGAAGAGGTCACGGCTGAACGGGTTACGCAAACTCCCGCGCGGATCATCCAAGGGTTCGGACTTGACGGGAGGATCGTGAATTACACGAGCCAGATCGAAGAGGCCTTCGAGACCCTCGAATTCGGCAGGAATTCGGCGCGCCTACGGCAAGACCTCGAAGACGTTCTCCGGATTGTCGTCGACAGCGGCCATCGACCGGTGCTCGTCCTTGACGACACCGAGAAGTTCGTCGCACCCGGTCCGGACGGAGAGTTGGATATCGCCTCTATCGCGAATCTCTACCACCATGGAGTCCGGGTCCTAGGAGAGTTCCAGGTCGATATGGTCATCGCCATGCACCCTCGCTTCGGGGAGGTGCCGCACGTCCGGGACGTGAGCGAGCGGCTGGGCATCGATCAGATCACGGTCCCCGAGCTGGCCCCCGACCACGAACCGGCCGCCATCGGAAAGATCTTGGAACGCCGTCTCGAGCGAGGCGGCCTGGACGTGGAGTTGGCCGAGGTGACTTCAAGCGAGGCGGTCGGGGACTTGCAGCTCCTCTACCACGAGCGCGAATCGGATCTTCGGTCGGTCCTCAAGATCGCTCACGGCGCGGTCGAGCACGCCTTGGAGCGAGGCTCCGGCGTGCTCGAGGCGCGCGACGTGAGAACGGCAGTGGCCGCCTGACCTGTCAGGCGAGCAGTTTCGCCTTCGCCCGCTCGAACTCCTCGGGGCTGAGGGCGCCTTTGTCTTTGAGCTCGGCCAGCTTGTGCAGCTCGTCGGCGGGGGAGCCGGCGTGGGCCTGCTCGCGGACGTATTCGTCGAAGTGCTTTTTCGCGTCGGCCTGGGCTTTGATCGTGCGGTCGCGCATGCCGGCGCCGCGGGCGATCAGGTAGATCAGCGAGGCGAGGAAGGGCACGAAGACGAGGAAGAAGACCCAAGCGGCTTTGGCCCAGCCTCCGAGCTCGTGGTCGCGGAAGAGGTCGGTGAGGATCGTGATCAGGATCCAGATCCAGATCACGAAGAAGAAGATCTCCAGGGTGAAGAGGAGGAGTTCTCCGAAGCTGATGTCCGCTAGGGGCATGCGATTCCTTTCTCAGTACCTATGGGGTGCCCATTCTCGCTGCGAAAAGGACGATTGCAACCGAGGTCGCGAGATTGAGGCTGGAGACCCCTTCGCGCATCGGGATCGAGATCCTTGCGTCGGCGCGCTCGAAGACCTCGCCGCTGAGCCCGTGGCGCTCGGTGCCGAAGGCGAGGATCGCGCGGGCCGGCAGCCGCTCCGGCGCCAGCTCCTCCCCCTCCGGGTCGATCGCCAGCAGCGGCCGGTCGCTGTCCGGCAGCGACTCGACCGCGGCGACCGGGAGGGCGAAGTGGAGGCCGGCGGCCCCGCGAACCGCGTCGGGGTACCAGGGGTCGTTCTCGCCGGTGGTGAGGACGGCCGCGGCACCGGCGGCGGCCGAGACACGGATGCAGGCGCCGATGTTGCCCATGTTGCGCGGCTGCTCGAGCAGGACGACGGGCGCCGGCGCCGGGTCGGCGAGGGTGGCGGCGAGGTCGAGCGGCGGGCGGCGGGCGATCGCGACGACGCCGGTCCGCGGCACCAGCGGCACCAGGTCCGCCAGCGTCTCCCGGTCGACCGTCTCGACCCGGCCGGCGAGCCGGCCCCGCAGGTCCGGCGCCAGCTCCGCCGCCAGCGCCTCCAGCGCGTCCGGATCGACCGCCACCGCCTCGACCAGCTCGGCGCCGAAGCGCAGCGCGTGCTTGAGCGCGTGGAAGCCCTCGACGACGGTCAGCTGGGGATCGCGACGGGCGGTGCGGAAGCGCACGGCGCGCTCGTGCTCTTCGCGTC
>DATHFL010000093.1:0-2069 GCA_035318125.1 Solirubrobacterales bacterium
GGCCGGCGCCGACCTCGCCGACCTCGAGTTCTGTCAGTTCCACCCGACCGCGCTGGCGCTGCCGGGCACCCCCTACGACGGCGTCCTGATCACCGAGGCGATCCGCGGCGAGGGGGCGAAGCTGCTCGGCGCCGGCGGTGAGCGCTTCACCGACGAGCTCGCCCCGCGCGACGCGGTGACGGCGGCGATCCTCGAGCAGATGCGGGCCGAGGGGACGCCGGCGGTCGGCCTCGACCTGCGCGAGATCGACCCCGCCCGCTTCCCCAACGTCTTCGCCTCGCTGGCCAGGGCCGGGCTCGACCCGCGCACCGAGCCGGTGCCCGTCGCCCCCGCCGCCCACTACACGATGGGCGGGGTCGCGGTCGACGTCGACGGCCGCTCCTCGCTGCCCGGGCTCTACGCGGTCGGCGAGTGCTCCTGCACCGGTCTGCACGGCGCCAACCGCCTCGCCTCGAACTCGCTCAGCGAGTGCTTCGTCTTCGGCGGCCGGGCGGCCGCGGCGGCGGTCGGCGAGGAAGCGGCCCCGAGCCGGCCTGAGCCGCCCGCGTGGCGCTTCGAGCCGCCCAGCGACGAGGTTCGCGAGGCGGTCTGGCGCTACGCCGGGCCGATGCGCAACCCCGACGACCTGGCCCGGCTGATCTCCAGCCCCTACCCGCTGGCGCGGGCGGTCGGCGCCAGCGCCCTGCGGCGCCGCGAGTCGCGCGGCGGCCACCTGCGCCGCGACCACCCCGGCGCCGACCCCGCTCTAGACGGCATCCACGTAGTCGTCGCCCCTGACGGCGATGTCCGCAACGAGGAGTGGCACTAACCAGCCGCGATCCCACGGGCCGAAATGTCCGATTCGCGGTGCCGACGGGCCGAAATGTCCAGCCATAGACGACATATCGGCCCGTCGGCGGGGTGAAGGGCGACGTTTCGGCCCGTCGCGAGGTAGCGTCGCCGCATGCTCCTCGGGGTCGATGTGGGCGGGACTTTCACCGACGCCGTCCTGCTCGACGGCGGCGCAGTCCACACCGCCAAGGTGCCGACCACGCCGCGGGAGGAGTCGCGGGGGGTTATGCAGGCGGTGGCGGCGGTGCTGGAGCGAGCCGGCACCGGGGCCGGCGAGGTCGAGGTCTTCGCCCACGGGATGACGGTCGGGACCAACGCCCTGCTCGAGGAGCGGGGAGCGCAGACGGCGCTGGTGGCGACCAAGGGCTTCGCCGACCTGCTCGAGATCGGCCGCCAGGACCGGCCCCATCTCTACCGGCTCTGCGCGCCGAAGCCAGCGCCGCTGGTCGAGCCCGACCTGCGCTTCGAGGCGGCGGAGCGGACCGGCCCCGAGGGCGTGGTCGAACCGCTCGGCGAGGAGGAGCCGGAGCGACTGGCGGCGGCGATTGAGGAGAGCGGCGCCGAGGCGGTCGCCGTCTGCCTCCTCTTCTCCTACCTCGACCCGGGCCACGAGGAGCGGATCGCCGCCGAGCTGCGCCGGCGCCTCCCCGGAGTCCACGTCTCCGCCTCGCACGAGGTGCTGCCGCGCTTTCGCGAGTACGAGCGCTGCTCGACCACCGTGATCGACGCCTACCTGAGCCCCCTGCTCGGCCATTACCTCGGCCGCCTCGGCGAGGCCGCCAGCGATGCCGGGCTGCCGCAGCCCCAGGTGATGCGCTCCTCCGGCGGCGTCGCCCCGGCCGAGGAGGCGGCGCGGGCCGGCGCCTGGAGCGTCCTCTCGGGGCCGGCGGGCGGCGCCGTCGGCGCCGGCCTCCTCGCCCAGCTGAGCGGCGACGGCGACGCCCTCGGCTTCGACATGGGCGGCACCTCCTGCGACGTCTGCGTGGTCGAGGGCGGCGAGGTCCGCCGCACCGACTCGCGCCGGATCGGCGGCCGCCCGATCCAGCTGCCGATGGTCGACGTCCACACCGTCGGCGCCGGCGGCGGCTCGATCGGCTGGCGCGATGCCGGCGGCGCGCTGCGGGTCGGCCCCCGCTCGGCCGGCGCCGACCCCGGCCCCGCCTGCTACGGCCGCGGCGGCGCCGAGCCCACCGTCACCGACGCCAACCTCCTGCTCGGCCACCTCGCCGGCGACTCGC
>DATHFL010000094.1:0-6135 GCA_035318125.1 Solirubrobacterales bacterium
CGCCTCGCGCGCCGCCTCGGCGGCGTCGGAGGAACGGGCCGTCGCCAGTCCCTCGCTCGCGGTCCGCAGCCCGGCGTCGATCTCGCCCAGCTCCTCATGCAGCTTCCGCGCCCGCTCCCCGGGAGTCGACCCGGGCCCGACGTCGAGCGTCAGCGGTCCGAGCTCCGTGCGCAGGCTCTCCAGCCCCGCCTCCAGCTCGGCCTCGCGGCTGGAGAGGTTGGCGACCCGCACCGCGACCCGCTCCTGATCGCCCCGCAGCTTGGTCAGCAGCCCCCAGGCCTGCGTCCGCTCGCGGTCGCGGGCGGCGAAACGCTCCTCCGCCGCCGAGCGCCGCTTCGAGACCTCGGTCAGCCGCTCCTCCAGCTTCTCGCGCACCCCGCGCGCCTTCGCCGCCGCCTTCTCCGCCGCGGCGGCGCGGTCGGCGCCGAAGCGCAGCTCCTCGGAGACGATCTGCGCCCGCAGCCCCAGCTCCTCGCGCTCGATCCGCGCCCCCAGCTCGGACGCCTGCGCCTGGCGCTTCAGCGGCCGCAGCCGCGCCCGCGCCTCGCGCTCGACGTCGAGAGCGCGGTCGAGGTTGTCGCGGGCCGAGCGCAGCTTCAGCTCGGCGCGGCGGCGGCGTTTGCGGTGCTTGCCGAGCCCCGCCGCCTCCTCGACCAGCAGCCGGCGCTCGCGCGGCTTCGAGTGGACGATCGTCTCGACCCGGCCCTGGCTGATCACCGAGTGCATCTCGCGGCCGAGGTTGGTGTCGGAGAGGACGTCGGTGACGTCGGCAAGCCGGCAGCGGGCGCCGTTGAGCCGGTAGCCGCTGTCGCCGGCGCGGTCGAGCCGCCGCTCGATCGCGATCTCGGAGAATTCGCTGGCGGCGCGCCCCTCGGAGTTGTCGATCGTCACCTCGACCTCGGCGGCGCGGCGCTGGCCGATCCCCTTGCCGCCGGCGGAGATCACGTCCTGCATCGAGGCGCCGCGGATCGCTCCCGGGCTCTGCTCACCGAGCGCCCAGAGAACCGCGTCGGTGATGTTGCTCTTGCCCGAGCCGTTGGGGCCGACGATCACGCTGACCCCGGGCGAGAACTCCAGGGTCGTCCGCTCCGGGAAGGACTTGAACCCCTTCATCGAGATCGACTTCAGATACATCTGCGCGCTCCTCGCATCCCCCAAAGGCTCCCGCTCGGATCGGACGCGACAGCCGGTCGATTAACCCCCAAGATGCGCCAAAGCCTCCTCGGCGGCGATCTGCTCGGCTGCCTTCTTGCTGCGCCCTTTCCCCGTACCGACCCGCTCGGAATCGACGATCGCGGCGACCTCGAAGGTTCGCCGGTGCGGGGGCCCGGTTGCCGCGATCACCGCGTAGGTTACGCGGGCGCCGCGGCGGGCCAAAAGCTCCTGCAACGCGGACTTGAAATCGATCCGGGTCTCGGCCGCGAGCTCGATCCGAGGCTCGAAGGCCGCCGCCACCGCAGCCGCCGTCCGCTCGTAGCCGAAAGCGACGTAGCAAGCACCGATCAGCGCCTCGGTCGCCTCCGGCAGCGGCCGCCCGCCTTCGAGCAGGATCTCGGCCGGGATCGCCGTGACCACGCCCTCGGGCTCGTTCCCGCGCAGCATCTCCGGCACCCCCAGCAGCGTCCCCACCTCGGCGCAGGAGACGCCGCTGACCGCCTGGTTGTGGACCTTGGTCAGACCACCGGCCGCGAACATCTCGAAATCGTCGTAGATCTTGGTGGCGACGGTGAGGCCGAGGACGCTGTCGCCGAGGAAGGCGAGCCGCTCGAAGGAGTCGACCCGGCGCTCGGTCCAGGAGGAGTGGGTGAGGGCCTGGCGGCGCAGGTCGTCGGGCAGCTCGGCGATCAGCGCCGAGAGGGCGGCGACCGGCGAGTCTCCGTCAGCCGCCAAGGCTCAGTGACTATCCGAGAACCCGCGCGTGCGGCTGGCGAGGGCCGCACCGAGCGGGGCTAGGACGCAGGGAGGCCGAATGGCAGCGCCATTTGGCCGACTGAGGACGACGCCCCGCGAAGTGTGTGCGGCGCCGCCAGGCGTGCGTGGGGGTTCTCGGATAGTCACTTAGGCGGGGGCGTGCGCGAGCACGAAGCCGACGGCGTCGCCGACGGTCTTGATCTGGGTCGCCTGCTGCTCGGTGACGGTCACCCCGTAGCGGTCCTCAAGCTCCATCACCAGCTCGTAGAGGTCGAGTGAGTCGGCGTCGAGGTCCTCCTTGAAGCGGGTCCCCTCCTCGATCCGCCCAAGGTCGACTTCGAGCTCCTCGGCGAGGTGCTCGCGGACCAGGGTGAGGACCTCCTCGCGCGTCATCCGTCTGACTCTGTTTATCACGGCTCTATCACGCGTCGTCCCCGGCGGCGAGCGCGCCGCGCCCGGCGCCGCCCTCGACGAGCAGCGCCGCGGTCTGACCGACCGCGTCGACTTCGGCGCAGCGGGCGGCGAGGCGGACCGCGTTGGCGATCCCCTCCGGGCCGGAGCTGCCGTGGCCGACGACGGCGATCCCGCGCAGGCCGAGCAGGATCGCGCCGCCGGTGCTGTCGGGATGGAGCTCGCGGCGGAGGCCGTTCAGCGCCGGTTTCAGCAGCAGGCCGCCGGCGGCGGCGAGCGGGTTGGAGCGGGCGGCGTCGCCGACCGCGGCGGCGACGGTCTTCGCCGTCCCCTCCAGGAGCTTCAGCGAGACGTTGCCGGTGAAGCCGTCGGTGACGACGACGTCGACCTTGGCGGCGGGCAGGTCGCGTCCCTCGACGTTGCCGGCGAACCGGACGCCCTGCGCCCGGCTCAGCAGGCGGTGCGCCTCGACCACCTCCTCGCGCCCCTTCCCCGCCTCCTCGCCGACGGTGAGCAGGCCGACGGTGGGCCGGTGGACGTCCAGCACCGCCTCGCTGAAGGCGGCGCCGAGGAAGGCGAACTGGACTAGGTGTTGGGCGCGGACCTCGACGTTGGCGCCGACGTCGAGGAAGAGGACGGGTTTGCCGGGGACCGGCAGCTGGACCGCAAGGGCCGGCCGCTGGACGCCCTTGAGGCGGCGCAGGCCGAAGGTGGCGGCGGCCATCGTCGCCCCGGTCGAGCCGCAGCTGACCAGGGCGGCGGAGTTGCCGTCGGCGACGTCGGCTGCGGCGCGGACGACCGAGGCCTCCTTTTTGGCCCGGACCGCGGGGACCGGGTCCTCGTCGTTGCCAACGTGCTCGGAGGTCTCGACCACCTCGATCCCCTCGGCGCCGTCGAGACCGAGCGCACGCCGCGGGCCGAAGACGCGGACGCCGATCCCGTCGGCGGCGGCCAGCCGCGCGCCCTCGGCGAGCGCGTCGAACCCCCGCTCCGCGCCGTAGCCGTCGAGGGCAATCGTGACCGCGCGCCGGCGCGCCACGGCTACTCGGAGTCGGCGGTGGTCGCCGGCGTGTCGGCGATCCGGTGGGCGACGACCTCGCGCCCGGCGTAGGTGCCGCAGGTCGGGCAGACGCGATGCGGCAGCCGCGGGCTGTGGCAGCGCGGACAGCGGTTCAGCGTCGGCTCGGCGGCCTTGTGGTTGGCGCGCCGCTTGTCGCGGCGGGCGCTGGAAGTTCTCTTCTTCGGGACGGCCATCGGTCGCGGGATGGTAGCGGCCGGGAACTCGGGATGTGTGGACGGGGCCCCCGGCTCAGTAGACGGCCCTCACCACGGCTAGGTCGTCGGCTTCCCAGGTGACCGTCCCTCCGCACCAGCTGGCTAAATCAGCCGCCGTCTCCGGGAAGTCGTAGCTGGGGTCGATCGGGGCGATTTGGGCGTCGGCCTTGACCACGTCGCCGATCACGAAGGAGCGAGCCTGCTCGCGCACCTGGCGGAAGAGGTTCTGCTTCTGCTCGCTGCGCAGGTGGTGGAGCGAGAGGACGCCGATCACCAGGTCCCAGGGGCCGTCGGGCAGGGGGTCCTCGATCCGTGCCAGTTGCACGTCGTCGTAGTTCTCGCGCGCCCGGAAGACCATGTCGGCACTGGAGTCGAGGCCGATCACCCAGGCGTCCGGGTAGGCCTCGATCAGGCGCCTGGTCGTCTCCCCCGTCCCCATTCCCAGCTCCAGCACCCGCTCGGGCGGAAAGGGGATCGCCGCGATCGCCTGCTCCTGCAGTTCGTCGTAGCGGGGAACCTCGGAGCGGATCAGCTCCAGGTAGGTCTCGGGTCTCCAGTGCAATTGGCCCATTTCGTAATCTCGTCGGGAGGCTGTCCATCGTAAGGGCCTGCCTTGAAACATAAGGCAGGCCCTGAAAAAGTCCCGACGCAGCGGAGGTGCGGAATGGCGAAAGCGGCGACGACCATCATCGATCTCTCCCGCCTCTCGCTGGCCCACGGCGAGGGCAAGCGGCTCGAGGTGCCGGTGGCGCTGGCGCCGTTCGAGCTCGGCGGCCAGACCTACACCGCGGACCCGGCGGCGCCGACGGCGCGGCTGGAGGTCTCGCGCCCGACCAACGGCTTCGCCTTCCGGCTCGGCTTCCCGGTCCACCTCGAGGGGCCCTGCATGCGCTGCCTCGAGCCCGCCGCCCTCGACCTTGAGGTGGAAGCGCGCGAGATCGACCAGGCCAGGACCGAAGACCCCGAACTACACAGCCCCTACGTCGAAGAAGACGAGCTCGACCTCGGCCGCTGGGCCCACGACGCCACCATGCTCGCCCTCCCCACCCGCATCCTCTGCCGCCCCGACTGCGCCGGCCTCTGCCCCGTCTGCGGCGAGTCCCTCAACGACAACCCTCACGAGCACGAACAGGCCACCGACCCCCGCTGGGCCGCCCTCAAAGACCTGAAGCTCGAGTAGTCCGTGGCGGATTTGTCGCCTATAGGGAGACAAATCCGCCAGGCGCTTTCTCCTCGCAACTTTTCGAAAAGAATCCTCGGGCCGCGGGCGAAATTAGCGCGAGACCGGGGAGGTCGATGACCAAGCGGGACGGTCATGACGAGGTTCCCCGGTAGCAGCGCTACCGGGGATACCGAGGAAGGGCCGTATCCGCGCAGCGTCATTCGGCCTTATCCGGGCCGCGGGAATTTGGGTCGCGGCCCGACTAGGGCTGCTGGTCGAGTTCGGGCTGCTGTTCCTCCTCGCGGCCGGCGAGGCGGTCGCGGCCGCGCTGCACGGCGGCGAGGAACTTCTGCAGGTTCACTTCGAGGGTGTTGAGGATCTCGTCGGCGTAGTCCTCGGCGCCGAGGCGGATTTCGCGCTCGCGGGTGCGGGCGTCCTCGACGATCTCGTCGGCGGCGCGCTCGGCCTGCTTGGTGACCTCCTCGTCGGAGATCAGGCGGGCCTGCTGCTCGCGGGCCTCGCGGACGATCCGCTCCGCCTCGCGTTTGGCCTCCGCCAGCATCTCCTGGCGCTCCTTGACGATCCACCGCGCCTGCTTGATCTCCTCGGGGATCGTCGCGCGCATCTGGTCGAGGAGGTCATAGATCTCCTCGCGATCCACGCGCACCTGATCCGTCAGGGGGACGGGACGGGCGTTGTGGACGACGTCGTCCAGCTTGTCGATGAGGACCAGAACGTCCATTTTCAGGTCGTAAGCCTAGGGATATGCGGGGTTTTTGGTGTGGATGCGTTGCGAGGACTGAGTTTTTGCAATGCGACGCCCACTGGGACGGACTGGATGCGCACAGCCTACCTGTCGTCCAGGCGGTCAGCGAGGGCCGCGGCGACCGCCGGTGGGACGAGGTCGGAAACGTCGCCGCCGAAGGTCGCCATCTCCTTCACCCCGGTGGACGAGAGGAAGCTGTAGTGGGGCGAGGCGATCACGTACATGCTCTCGATCCCCGGGTCGAGCTTGCGGTTGAGCTGGGCCATCTCGAACTCGTACTCGAAGTCGGAGATCGCCCGCAGGCCCTTGACGATCGCCTTGGCGTCGTTGTCGCGGGCGAACTCGACCAACAGGTTGGCGAAGACCTGCACCTCGACGTTGGCGAGGTCGGCGGTCGCCTCCTCGATGAACTGCTTGCGCTCCTCCGCGGTGAAGAGCGTCTTCTGCTTGCGGACCGGGTTGTTGACGACGCCGACGACGACACGGTCGAAGACGTTCGAGGTGCGGGTGATGATGTCGAGGTGGCCGTTGGTGACCGGGTCGTAGCTGCCCGGGCAGACGACCGTGCCGATGCGCTCGCTCATGCGGCCGCCTTGGCGTAGATGGTGAC
>DATHFL010000095.1:0-2488 GCA_035318125.1 Solirubrobacterales bacterium
CGGGTTGTCCCTGAGCGGGCCGGCGAGCAGCATCGCCGCGTTGGAGCTGTAGTCGCCGAGCTCGGGCTTGGGAGGGCGCTCCAGGGTCGGCCGCGGCTCGGCCGGCTCGCCGTCGCGCAGCGCCCGCGCAGCGCCCTCGACGGCGCCCCGCAGGGCGGCGACTGAATCGGCGGCGGTCACCGGCCCATCGTATGGACCGGGGCGCGGCCACGTTACGCTGCCCGCTTGCGCGTAGCCGTCCTCAGCGACATCCACTCCAACCGGCAGGCGCTGGAGGCCGTCCTCGCGGCGGTCGACGGTGCCGGGGTCGAGGAGACGTGGTGCCTCGGCGACATGGTCGGCTACGGCGCCGACCCCGACGCCTGCACGGCGCTGGTCCGCGAGCGCTGCCAGGCCGTCCTCGCCGGCAACCACGACCTGGCGGTGCTGGGGGCGCTCAATATCTCCACCTTCTCCGAGACCGCGGCGGCGGCGGTCGAGTGGACGCGGGCGAACGTCGCGGCGGAGACGCTGGAATTCCTCGCCACCCTGGAGCCGGCGGCCTCGCGGCAGGGGGTCGGCCTCTTCCACGCCTCGCCGCGGGACCCGGTCTGGGAGTACGTCCTCTCCAGCGACCAGGCCGAGGCGGGCTTCGAAGCCCAGGAGGAGCGGGTCGGGCTGATCGGCCACTCCCACGTCGCCCTCTTCTTCGTCAGCGCCGCCGGCGGCCGGCGCGGCTACGCGCAGGGCGCCGAAGCCCCCGGCGGCACCGAGGTCGAGCTGGCCGAGGGCAGCTGGCTGCTCAATCCCGGCAGCGTCGGCCAGCCGCGCGACGGCGACCGCCGCGCCGCCTGGCTGGAGCTCGACACCGAGGCCTGGACGGCGCGCTGGCACCGGGTCGATTACGACATCGAGGGAGCGGCGGCGGCGATCCGTGCCGCTGGCCTGCCGGGCGTTCTCGCCGAGCGCCTGGAGGTCGGTCGTTGATCGCAAAATGCAGGGGAAATATCGCTTCCCAGGCTTTCTCTAGACTCGAACCATGGGTCGCTTGAGCGCACTCCTGATCGCCCTCGTCCTCGGCGCGGGCAGCGCCGTGGCGCTCGCCGCCTGCGGCGGCGGCAGCGACGCCGAGCTGCTGCCGGGGACGACCGCGGAGGAGATCGAATCCAACCTCGACCAGGTCGACCAGCTGGCGGCCGCGGGCGACTGCATCGGCGCTGAAAGCGCGGTCGCCGAGGTCGCCGCCGAGGTCGAAGAACTGCAGGAAGTCGACCTGAAGCTGAAGGCGGCGCTGCAGGAAGGGACGGCGCGCCTCAGCGAAGTGGTCGCCCGCTGCGAAGAAGAAACGGCCGAGGAAGCGGAACCCGAGCTCGAATCCGATGTTGAAGCTGAAGAATTGGAAGAAGAGAAGAAGCCGAAGAAGGAAAAGCCCGAGAAGGAAGCCAAGCCGTCGGAAGAAGAGACCGAATCGGAAGAGCCCGAAGTGCCGCCGCAGTCGGAAGGCAAAGGCGAGGAAAAAGGCGGCGGCCCGCCGGTCGAAGAAGCGGAACCCGAAGAAACCCCGTCCTCCGGCGGTGTAGGTCCAGGGGTGGGCGTCGAAGAATGATGGAGGCCGGAACCCTCTCCAACCGCTACGAAACCGGTGAGCGCCTGGGCACCGGCGGGATGTCGAACGTCTACAAGGCGACCGACCGCATCCTCGAGCGCACGGTTGCGGTGAAGGTGCTCGCCGAGCACCTCTCCGACGACGAGCGCTTCGTCGAACGCTTCAAGCGCGAGGCGCTGGCGGTGGCGAAGCTGATCCATCCCAACATCGTCCAGGTCTACGACACCGGGGTCGACCGGGGGCGCCACTACATCGTCATGGAGTACGTCGACGGGCGCTCCGGGGCGCAGATCCTGCAGCGCCACGGGCCGGTCGAGCCGGAGGTGGCAGCGGAGATCGGGGTCCTGGCCTGCGCCGGGCTCGACTACGCGCACCGCCGCGGGATCATCCACCGCGACGTCAAGCCGGGGAACCTGATGATCGTCGGCGGGCCGGTCGGCGGCGGCGAGATGACCGTCAAGCTGACCGACTTCGGGATCGCCCGGGCGATCGAGCAGACGCGGATCACCCAGGTGGGCTCGGTGGTCGGGACGGCGGCCTACCTGGCGCCCGAGCAGGTGCGCGGCGAGGAGGCGACGCCGGCGACCGACGTCTACGCGCTCGGCGTCGTCCTCTACCAGTTCCTGACCGGGCGGCTGCCCTACGAGGGCTCCTCGCTGGCCGAGCTGGCGGTGCGCCAGCAGAACGAGAAGCCGCTGCCGCCGAGCGCCTACAACAGCGAAGTACCCGAGACGCTGGGGGCAGCGGTGCTGCGGGCGCTGGAGGGCGACCCGAACCGGCGCTACTCGAGCGCCGGCGAGCTGGCGCAGGGGCTGCGGCTGGGCCTCGAAGGCGAGGACGTGACGCTGCCGATGGACGAGGGGACCTCGGCGACGCGGGTGCTCGGCGGCGAGACCGCCGCGA
>DATHFL010000096.1:0-3591 GCA_035318125.1 Solirubrobacterales bacterium
TCCGGCTTCGGCAAGAGCATCCTCGCGACTTGCGGCGCCGCTGAGATCGCGTGACTGGTCGAGCAGACCGCCGGGCTCCATCCACATCTCGGCTTCGACCGGGCCGGGGGCGACGGCGTTGACGAGGACGCCGGTCTTCGCGTAGCGGTCGGCGAAGAGGCGCGAGAGCGAGAGCTCGGCCGCCTTCGCCACCGAGTACTCGGCCATTGCCGCCGAGGGCCGCTTGCCGGCGGTCGAGCAGACGTTGACTACCCGGCCCCAGCCGCGCTCGGCCATCGGCGGGATCGCCGCCCGCATCGCCCGCAGCGGCGCCATCACGTTGAGCTCGTACTGGGCGCGCCAGTCCTCGTCGGGGACGTCGTCGAGGTCGCGCCACTGGGCGGCGCCGGCGTTGTTGACGAGGACGTCGAGGCGGCCGAAGTGCTCCTCCGCCGCGGCCAGCATCCGCTCGCCGGCGTCCGCGGCGGTGACGTCGAGCGAAAGCGCCGCCGCCGCGCCGCCGGCCGGCTCCGCCGCCCGCGCCGCCTCCTCGGTCGCCGCCGCCAGCCGCTCCTCACCCCGCGCCACCAGCAGCACCTGCGCTCCCTCGGCGCAGAGCTGCAGCGCGGTCGCGCGGCCGATGCCGCTGCTGGCGCCGGTGACGACGCAGGCGCGCCCAGTCAGGCCGAGATCCATCAGGCGTCCTCGAGCCGCTCGCTGACGCGGACGTCGGCCTCGCCGGAGAGGACCTTGTGGACGGGGCACTTGGTCGCGATCGTCAGCAGGCGCCGCCGCTGCTCGGCGTCGAGCTCGCCCGGCAGCTTCAGCCCGACCTCGAAGCTGGTCGGCACCGGTCCCTCGTAGCCGACCTCGACGTCGACCTCGATCGCGCCGAGGTCCCAGCCCTTGCGCTCGGCGTACATCTCGACCGTGATCGCGATGCAGCCGGCGAGGCTGGCGCCGAGCAGCTGAGTAGGGCGGGGGCCGCTGTCGGTGCCGCCGGCCGCCGCCGGCTCGTCGACCCGCAGCTCGTGCCCGTCGAGCTCGATGTCGTGGGCGTAGCCCTCGACCCGGCGGGCGACGATCCGCATCAGCCCTTGCCGCGCCCCTCGAAGAGGGCGGGGTCCTCGACGTCGGCGAAGCGGGCCATCGCGTAGACGGCGTCGGAGGCGCGGTTGACGAAGTGGATCACGGTCTCGCTCTCGATTTCGCCGGCCTGGTTCAGCTCGGAGATCCGGCGCTCGGCGCGGCGGACCACGGTCCGGGCGACGTCGAGCTGGGCGGAGAGCTGGTTGCCGCCGGGGATAACGAACTTCGGCGGCAGGTCGACCCTCGCCATGTAGCGGTCGATCAGCGCCTCCAGCTCGGTGACCATCTCCTCGGTGGTGCGGCTGACGCCGTCTTCGAGCCGCCCCGCCGCCTCCGGCGCGGTCGCCAGCTCGGCCCCGGCGACGAAGAGGTCGTCCTGGAGGCGGAGGATGTCGGCGGCGAGCTCCGCCTGCTCGGGGCCGCACAGCGCGCGGGCGACGCCGAGCTGCGAGCAGGCCTCGTCGAGGGTCCCGTAGGCGTCGGTGCGGCCGTGGTGCTTCGGGACCCGGCCGCCGTACCAGAGCGAGGTCGTCCCATCGTCGCCCTTCTTGGTGTAGATCTTGACCACGCTCAGCGCACGGGGTTGAAGGCGAAGCCGGTCATCACCTTGGGGAAGAAGAAGGTCGACTTCGGCGGCATCACCGTGTCGGTGTTGGCGATCTCCTTCACCTGCTCGACGGGGACCGGCCGCTGGATGAAGGCGATGTCGTAGTCGCCCTCGTCGACCATCGCCAGGGCGGCGGGGACGCTCTTGGCGTATTCGAGGCCGTTGCGCTCGTCGATGTCGTGGTCGCTCATCCCGGCCAGGCCCTTGAGGACGAGCGTCTCGAGGATCGCCGAGTCGAGGCGGCGGTAGGCCTCGGGCTTGCCCTCGAGGCGGCGGTCGACCTCGCCGGGGTCCTTCAGCCGCAGCCGGAAGGCGCGCTTGTGGAAGGCGTCATAGAGGCCGAAGACGCCGATGCCGTCCTCGCCGTTGGGGTCGATCTCCTCGCGGGCGACCTCGGTCACCTCGAAGAGCTCGCGGAGGCCGTTGCCGAGCGCCTGCTGGCGCTCCGGGTCCTCGGCGAAGCCGGAGAGGAGGCGGTGGGTGGGGAAGACGGTGAGGCCGGGGTCGTCGAGCCCGGTCAGCGACATCAGCGTGTAGTCGTGCGGTCCCTCGCCGCCGACCTCGTCGCGGAAGGTCCGCGCGGTCTCGTAGCGATGGTGGCCGTCGGCGATCAGCAGCTGCGCGCCAGCCAGGCACTCGGTAACCGCCTCGTGGACCGCCGGGTCGCCGACCTTCCAGAGCCGGTTGACGGTGCCGTCTTCGTCGCGCGCCTCGCCCCATGGCTCCTGCGGCAGCGACGGCGCGACCAGCGGCCAGGCGTCCTCGGTGCTGAGCGAGAAGATCGGCGAGAGGTTGTAGCCGGTGGCACGGGTCAGCTCCAGCCGGTCGAGCAGGGGGCCGGGATGGGTGCGCTCGTGCGGCCGCACGGTGCCGCTCTCGTAGTCCTCGACCCGCACCCGGGCGAGGATGCCGTTGCGGCTGTAGCGGTTGCCGTCGGGGGCGACGTAGTCCTGGGTCAGCGCCCAGATCGAGGGCTCGGAGTCCTGGACCAGCGCTCCCTCTGAGCGCCAGGCGTCGATCCGCGCCGCCGCTCCCGTGTAGGGGTCGCCGCTCGGCTCGCTGTCGGGGTCGGCGGGGTCGAACGGTTTCGGCAGGTCGATCGCGACCGCGTTGTGGGGCGAGCGCTCCAGCAGCGCCGCCCGCTGCGCCGCGTCGATCACGTCATACGGGGGCGCCGCGACCGCGTCGAGCGAGCCGACCTTCCCGAGGTCGTAGTGCAGCGCCTTGAACGGGAGCACCTCCGCCATCGCCCCAGAACCTACACTTGCCTCAGTCGGGGTGTGGCGCAGCCTGGTAGCGCGCCGCCTTTGGGTGGCGGAGGTCCCCGGTTCGAATCCGGGCACCCCGATCTCCGTAATGGGATGATCAACCTCTTCAGCGGGTAGGGAACCCGCAGGTTCACTCGTCAAGGAGGGCGTAGATGGAGAGTTGGGACTTGAAGACGGTTGAGGTGGAGCCGCACCAGCCGCGGATCCTCGCCTCGGCTGACGACGCGCGGACGATCCTGCTGCAGCTGTCGAGCGGGGAGGAGATGCAGGAGCACGAGGTGCACGAGCGGGCGCGGGTGCTCGTCGTCGACGGCGACGTCGACGTGACCGCGGAGGGCGGCGACTTCGCCTCCGCCGGTGCCGGCCACCTCTTCGAATTCGCCCCCGGCGAGCGGCGCACGATCGTCGCCCGCTCCGACGCCCGCCTGCTGATGGTCCTCTCGCCCTGGCCCGGTGACGGTCACCCCGGCGCGATGACGCTGGAGGAGAAGGCGCAGGCGCGCGAGAAAGCCGCCGAACACGCCCGGTAGGAGCGGCCGGCTACCAGACGACCAGCGACCGCGGTCTGTCGTGCTCGCCGATCGTGCGGTCCTTGGTCACCAGCTTCAGGCCCCGCTCGATCGCGGTCGCGTAGATGAGGCGGTCGGC
>DATHFL010000097.1:0-11827 GCA_035318125.1 Solirubrobacterales bacterium
CGAGCGCGGCGTTGCGGGCGATCCCGAACAGCCAGGCGCGCGGTTCCCCCCGCCGCGGGTCGAACCGGTTGCGCTTGCGGTAGGCGCGCTCGAAGGCGGCGGCGGTCACTTCCTCGGCCGCCGGCGCGTCGCGCAGCAGGCTGGCGACGTAGGCGTAGACGTCGTCGCGGCTGGAGCGGTAGAGGCGGTCGAAGGCGAGGTCGGCGGAGGCCGGTGGCGCTTCCTCGGCGGTCGCGACGAGCGTCTGCTCCATGCCCGTACTACGGTCGGAACCCCGATCCATCACAGCGAGTATCGGCGTTTGGCGAGTTGACCTGGCTATAGGGAGGCTAATTCACCAAACGTCAGGCGGCCTGGGGGAGCTGCGAGAGGTCGCCGGGCGCGGCTGCGACCGCGTCCTGGATCGAGTCGGCGGCGATCGCGACCAACTCGCGCAGCTCGGCCTCGGCGATCGAGAGCGGCGGCATCAGCACCACGGTGTTGCCGAGCGGGCGGATGAAGGCGCCGCGCTTGCGCGCCTCGACCGTCACCCGGTGTCCCATCCGCAGCCAGTCCGCGTGCTCGCCGAGGTCGATGCCGACCATGAAGCCCTTCTGGCGCACCTCGGCGACCTCCGGCATCGCCGCGACCTCCGCCAGCAGCTCCTCGAAGAGGGCGACCTTCGGCTGCAGCCGCTCGATCGTCCGCTCCTGCTCGAAGACGTCGAGGTTGGCGAGCGCGGCTGCGCAGGCGAGCGGGTTGCCGGTGTAGGTATGGCCGTGGAAGAAGGTCTTGAACTCCTCGTAGGAGCCGAGGAAGCCCTCGTAGATCTCCTCCGTCGCCAGCGTCGCCGCCAGCGGCAGGTAGCCGCCGGTGATCCCCTTCGCCAGGCACATCAGGTCCGGGGCGACGCCCTCCTGCTCGCAGGCGAACATCGTCCCGGTGCGGCCGAACCCGGTCGCCACCTCGTCGCAGACCAGCAGGACGCCGTGCCGGTCGCAGAGCTCGCGGGCGGCGCGCAGGTAGCCGGGCGGCTGGACGAGGATCCCCGCCGCGCCCTGGACCAGCGGCTCGACCACGACCGCCGCGATCTCCTCGCCGTGCACCTCCAGCACCCGCTCGAGGTCGGCGGCGTCGCCGGGCTCGGCGACGTGGGTCTCGAACAGCAGCGGCCGGTAGGTCGAGTGGAAGAGGTCGATGCCCCCCACCGAGACCGAGCCGATCGTGTCGCCGTGGTAGGCCTCGCGCAGGCGCACGAACTTGGTCCGCCGCGCGTGCTCGCCGCCGCGCTGCTGCTGGTACTGGAAAGCGATCTTCAGCGCGATCTCGGCCGCGGTCGAGCCCGAGTCCGAGTAGAAGACGCGCGCCAGCCCCTCCGGCGCGATCTCCACCAGCCGCGCCGCCAGCTCGGTCGCCCCGGGGTGGGTGAGGCCGAGCATCGTCGTGTGGGCGACCCGGTAGAGCTGCTCGCGCACCGCCCGGTCGATCGTCGGGTGGCGGTGCCCGTGCACGTTGCACCAGAGCGCCGCCGTCCCGTCCAGGTAGCGCTTGCCCTCGCTATCGAAGAGGTAGGAGCCCTCGCCGCGCTCGATCACCAGCGGCTCTTCCTCGCTCCACCCCTGCTGCTGGGTGAAGGGGTGCCAGACGTGGTCGCGATCGAGCTGCGCGTGGTCCACCGGCATGGGCGCAAGTTAGCCCGGCGAGCGGCGGCAGCCTTCGATGCCTAGGCTGCCGGCGATGCTGATCCTGCTGCCGCCCTCGGAAGGCAAGGCGAAACCCGAGGAGGGCGCGCCGGTCGACCTCGGCTCGCTCGCTTTCACCGCCGAGCTGGGGGAGAAGCGGGAGGAGATGCTCGACGCCTTCGACCCGGGGCTGCGCGAGGCGCCGGCGGCGCCCGCCGCCGAGGTCTACACCGGCGTCCTCTTCAAACGACTGCAGCTGCCCGAGCTGCCGGCGAAGGCGCGGCGGCGGGTCCTGATCGCGAGCGCGCTCTGGGGCGTGGTGCGGCCGGAGGACCGCATCCCCCACTACCGCTTCCCGCCGAAGACGCGGCTCGACGGGATCGGGGCGCCGCCGGCTTACTGGCGCCCGGCGCTGGCCTCGGCGCTGCCGGATCGCGATGGCGACCTGGTGGTCGACATGCGCTCGGCCGCCTACGCCTCGATGTGGAAGCCGAAGCAGGCGACGCTGCTGGCGGTGCGCGCCTTCACCGAAAGCGACGGCGAGCGCAAGGTGGTCTCCCACATGGCGAAGGCCGTCCGCGGCGACGTCGCCCGGGCGCTGCTGCTGGCGAAGAAACCCCCGGCGGACCCCGAGGCCGCGGCGGCGGTTGCGGAGTCCGCCGGCTTCACCGTCGAGCTCGGCGACGGCAGCCTCGACGTCACCGTCTAACGACGGGACGAAACGTCCACCTATTTCTGCCGACGGGCCGAAATGTCTGCCTAGGTTGGACAAATCGGCCCGTCGGCAGTGGGAGTTGGGCTTATAGGCCCGTCGGCGGGTGGAGCGGGGGCCAGGCCGAGGGATCGCTGACGTCGAGATTCGGGAGCGTCTCGACTTGGACGCCGGCTAGGGCGGCGATCGTTTTGCGGTTGTCGCGCTCGATCTCGGTTGGGTCCTCGGGCCAGGGGGTGAGGACGATCTGCGCGACCTCTAACCCGGCGGCGCGGGCGGCCTCTACGGTGAGCAGGGTGTGGTTGATCGTCCCCAGGCCCGGGCCGGCGACGAGGACCAGGGGATAGCCGAGGTCGGCGGCGAGGTCGCGCACCAGGTAGCCGGAGGAGAGCGGGACGAGGAGGCCGCCGACGCCCTCGCAGACGATCGCGTTGGCTCCTTCGGCGGCCGCGGCGGCGGCCTGCCGCAACCGCTCGGGGTCGATCTCCCCTCCGGCCAGCGCCGCCGCCAGATGCGGCGAGGCCGGGGGGCCGTAGCGATAGGGGGCGATCTCCTCGTCGCTCTGCGCCGATCCGGAGGCGCGGCGCAGGAGCGCGTGGTCGGTCTCGACCCCTTCGTCGAGGCCGGTCACCGCCGGCTTGAAGACGGCGACCCGCTTGTCTTCCGCGGCGAGGGTGCGGGCGATCGCCGCCGCGACCACGGTCTTGCCGACCTCGGTGCCGGTGCCGGTGACGAAGACCCCCGCGGCCGCCACGTCCCGCTCCGGCTAGGCCGCGATCGCCGCGGACGGCAGCAGCCCGAGCTCGCGCGCCGCCGCCCCGATCTCCCGGCCCGCCCGCGCCAGCTCCTGCGGCGAGTGGGTCGCCATCACCGTGCAGCGCAGGCGGCAGGAACCCTCGGGCACCGTCGGCGGCCGGATCCCCTGGGCAAAGACGCCGCGCTGCAGCGCCCGCTCGCAGAGCTCCATCGCCGCCTCCGCTTCGCCGACCCCGATCGGGACGATCTGGGTCGCGGAGCGGCCGGCCTCCAGGCCCTCGGCCGCGAGGGCCGCGCGCAGGGCCTCGGCGTTCGCCTGCAGCCGCTCGACCAGTTGCGGCTCGGAATCGAGGACCCCCAGCGCCGCCTGCGCGGCGCCGACGGCGGGCGGCGGCGGCGCGGTCGAGAAGATGAAGGGGCGGGCGGAGTTGAGGAGGAACTCGATCGTCTCCTCGTTGGCGCAGACGTAGGCCCCGTAGGAGCCGAGCGCCTTGCCGAGCGTCCCGACCACCACGTCGACCTCGCCGCTGAGGCCGGCGGCGGAGACCGAGCCGCGGCCGCCGGGGCCGATCGCCCCGGTCGCGTGCGCCTCGTCGACCATCAGCCTCACCTCGTGCCGACGCGCCAGCTCCAGCAGCTGCGGCAGCGGCGCCACGTCGCCGTCCATCGAGAAGACGCCGTCGGTGACGATCAGCGAGGCGCGGCCGCCGGCGCGGTGCAAGCCCCATGTCAGGTGTTCGAGGTCGCCGTGGCGGTAGACGAAGGTCTCGGCGCGGGCGAGGCGGCAGCCGTCGACGATGCTGGCGTGGTTGAGCTCGTCGGAGAAGACGACCTCGTCGCGGCCGGCCAGGGCGGCGATCGTGCCGGTGTTGGCGAGGTAGCCGGAGCCGAACAGCAGCGCCGCCTCGTAGCCCTTGAAGCCCGCCAGCCGCGACTCCAGCTGGCGGTGCGGCTCCATGTTGCCGGAGATCAGCCGCGAGGCGCCGGCGCCGGCGCCCCAGCGCAGCGCCGCCTCGGCCGCGGCCTCGCGCACCTCGGCGCGGTCGGCCAGCCCGAGGTAGTTGTT
Source organism: Solirubrobacterales bacterium (assembly GCA_035318125.1). Lineage (GTDB taxonomy): Bacteria > Actinomycetota > Thermoleophilia > Solirubrobacterales > 70-9 > VAYN01. The sequence goes on from DATHFL010000097.1 coordinate 4,196, forward strand.
CGAGCAGAGGAGGAGGACGGGACGGCCGTCGAGGGTGACGCTCGGTCCCTGCGGTCCCTCGATCAGTCGGAGTTGGCGGTGCAGCCCGCGCTCGCGGAGCTCCTCGAGTCGCTCGGCGACGTCGGTCACGCCGCCCGTGGGTAGGAGGGCGGCTTCTTCGACTTCTTGACGACCCGCAGCTGCGTCGAGGGGTCCCAGAAGTTCGCCTCCTCCTGGCTGTCGACCAGCTCGTCCATCGGCGTCGCCGGCGTCTCGCCCTCGAGCCAGCCGGAGCGGTTGTCGGGCCGCGGGTTGGAGCCGTTGTCGGGCTGGCGGGCGACGTTGAGGCCGAGCTCTTCGAACATCGCCCGATCCTCGGCCGGCTCGGCCCCGAGCGTGGTGAGGAAGTTGCCCATCATCACCCCGTTGAGGCCGGCTTTGACGGCGAGGCCGTGCAGCTCGCCGAGGTTCTCGACCCGGCCGCCGCAGAGGCGGAAGAGGGCGCCGGGGATGATCAGGCGGAAGATCGCGATCCACTTCACGACCTCCCAGGGGTCCATCGTCGTGCGGTCGCCGAACTTGGTCCCCTCCTTCGGGATCAGCAGGTTGATCGGGACCGAGGTGGGGTTGATCTCGGAGAGCTCGAAGGCCATCTCGACCCGCTGCTCCTCGCTCTCGCCGAGGTTGAGGATGCCGCCGACGCAGGTCTCCAGCCCCGCCTCCTTGACCGCCTGGATCGTCCGCAGGCGGCCCTCGTAGCGGACCGTGGTCGAGACCTCCGGGTAGTAGGAGCGGGCCGACTCGACGTTGTGGTGGACCCGCTGGACGCCCGCCTCCTTCAGCGCCTTCGCCCGCTCGACCGACATGTGGCCGATCGAGGCGCAGCGCTTGAGGTTGGTCTGCTCGGCGACGAGGCGGGCGCCGTCGAGGATTTTCTGGAAGTCCCGTTTCGAGAGCCCCTGTCCCTGGGTGACCATGCAGAAGCGGTGGGCGCCGGCCGCCTCGGCCGCCTTCGCGTGCTCGAGGAGCTGCTCCGGCTCCATCATCGCGTGCATCGGCGTGTCGGCCTCGGCGTAGCGAGACTGGGCGCAGAAGCCGCAGTCCTCGGCGCAGCCGCCGGACTTGGCGTTGACCAGCGAGCACATGTCGGTCGAGTCGCCGAAGTTCTCCTGGCGGACCTGCCAGGCGCGTTCGACCAGGGCGCCGATCTCGTCGTGGTCGGTGAGGCGGCCGTAGGCGCGGGCCTCCTCGGGGGTGATCAGGGGGGGCATCTGGGCGCAGCCTAGGAAGCGGCCCGGACGCCTGACGCGTCGCCTAGCATCGGGTCGATGGAGCGAGCGACGGCGCGGCGACGGCGGGTGGCCCTGGGCGTGCTCGCCTGCCTGGCTCTGGTCTCGTTCGCCTGCGGCGCTTCGCTGGGGGACGGGGCCGGATCGGCGGAGCCGAGCGTCGCCAGCACGCTGCCGCTGGGGCAGCTGGCCGGGGAGCGGATCGTGGTCGGCGTCAGCGGCACCTCGGTGGGGCCGGGACTGCGGGAGGCGATCCGCGAGGGACGGATCGCCGGCGTCGTCCTCTTCGCCGGCAACTTCCCGACCCGGGCCGCCGGCGCGCGGCTGATCGCGCGGCTGCAGGCGATCCCGCGACCGCCGAAGCTGCGGGATCCGCTGCTCGTGATGGTCGACCAGGAGGGTGGCCAGGTGAAGCGCCTCAGCGGCGCCCCGACTGCCTCGGCCGAGGAGATGGGCGCCCGCGGCGCCGCCTTCAGCGCCCGCCAGGGCCGCCGCACCGCCGCCAACCTGCGCGACGTCGGCGTCAACGTCGACCTGGCGCCGGTCCTCGACGTCGGCCGCCCCGGCGGCGTGATCGCCGAAACCGAACGCAGCTTCGGCGCCACCGCGTCCCGAGTCGCCGAGACGGCGATCCCGTTCGCGAAGGCGCTGCAGAGCGGCGGCATCGTCGCCACCGGCAAGCACTTCCCCGGCTTCGGCGACGCCCGCGAAAACACCGACTTCTCGGTCGAACGGATCGAGCTCTCGAAGCGGGAGCTGCGGGCGGTCGACGAGCAGCCCCACAGGGCCTTCACCGCCGCCGGCGGGGAGATGGTGATGCTGAGCACGGCGATCTACCCCGCCTTCTCGAACGATCCCGCCGCCTTCACCAGGGCGATCGCCACCGGCGAGCTGCGCAACCGCCTCGGCTTCGAGGGGGTGACGGTCACCGACGCCCTGGAAACGCCCGCGGTCGAACACTTCGGAGACACCCCCGAGGCCGCCGTCGCCGGGGCCCGCGCCGGCGCCGACCTGCTGCTGTTCGCCCGCCTCGGGCCGGCGCAGGAGGCCTGGCGGGCGCTGGTCGCGAAGCTGCGGGCGCGGGCCCTCGACCGTGGCGAATTCGAGGCGGCCGCCGAGCGCGTCCTCGACCTGCGCGCCGAGCTGCCGCGCTAACGCGCCTCCGGCACCTGCTCCTGCAGCCAGAGGGGGTCGAAGACGCGGACGCTGTCGCGGCCGGCGTCCTTGGCCGCGTACATCGCCGTGTCGGCCTCGGAGATCACGGTCGCCGGGCTGGTGCGCGGGTCCTCGCCGAAGATCGCGATGCCGATGCTGGCGGTGATCGCCTCCGCCTCGCCGTCGGCCCGGTGCTCGCGCAGCTCGCGGGCGATCCCCTCGGCGGCGGTCGTCGCCTCCTTATGAGTGCAGCGGGAGAGGATCACCGCGAACTCGTCGCCGCCGAGGCGGGCGAGGGTGTCGCTCTCGCGGATCCGCCCCCGCAGCACCGCCGCCACCTCCTTGATCACCCGGTCCCCCGCCGGGTGGCCGCGCGAGTCGTTGACCCGCTTGAACTCGTCGAGGTCGATCATCAGCAGCGCCCCGGTCGAGCCGTGGCGGCGGCTGCGCGCCATCGCCGCCGCCAGCTCCTCTTCGAACCGGCGCCGGTTGTTGAGCCCGGTGAGCGAGTCCTCGCCCGCCTGGCGCTCCAGCTCCTCCATCCGTTCGCGGCGGCTCCAGCTGACGATCAGCGAGGCGAGCAGGGCGGCGAGCGAGATCCCCATCACCGCCAGGGCCAGCGGCAGGCTGAGGCCCGGGCCGCCGGGATCGTCGACCGCCAGGACCCAGGTGCGGTCGGCGATCTGGATCGGCGCCGTCGCGGCGTCGTCGAGCTCGCCCCCGGGGCCGACCGCGAGCTTGCCGTCGACCCAGAGCTGGGCGTCGGTCTCCTTCGGCAGGGCCGCGGTCGCGACCGCGGCGAGGTCCTCGATCCGGAAGGTGCCGGCGGTGTAGCCGATCAGGGCACGGCGGCGCTCCGCCCGCGTCGTCACGGGCGCCCCGTCTCGGTAGACCGCGTGGAAGACGTTGGCGCCGGTCCCGCCGAGCAGGAGCGGCACCAGCGGGGTCGCGACCGGATCGCCGGTGTCGCGAGCGCGGCGGAGGAAGGGCGTGCGCTCGACGTCGGAGCCGAGGTCGTAGCCGAGCGCGCGCAGGGGCCCTTCGTAGGTGGTGACGTAGGTGAGGGGGAAGTGGACGGGCCGATTCGCGGCTGGTCGAAGCCCCACCCCGGTTGCGCGTTTTTCGACGATCGCGTGTCCCTGGGAGCGTTCATAGGCCTCTCGCTCCGAGGCCGGGATACGGGGGAGGTAGGCGGCGGCGTTGAGGACGCCCTCGCGCAGCAGCGAGCGGCCGATGACGCCGAACTCGTGTTTGCTCGGGTTCTGCTCCGCCTGGACGAAGGCGGCGGCGCCGGAGAGCTCGCCGATCGAGAGCGCGGCGACCGATTCCGCCTGGTGCGCCGCGCGGATCGCCTCGTCGCGCTGCATCTGGTGGAAGTCGGAGCGGTCGTTTTCGTAGACCAGCACCGCGGCGACGACGGAGCCGAGGGCGACGAGGACGACGGCGACGATCCCTGCCCAGAAGCGCTTTCTCATCCCGGTACCGCCGCCAGCGACTCCCAGAGATAGAGCGACGCGAGGCTCCGGTGGGGCCTCCAGGGCTCGCCGATCTCGATCACCCGCGCCGGCGGCGGCATCTCCTCGAGGCCGTACTCGATCTGGATCGCTTTGCGGATCCCGAGGTCGCCGCCGGAGAGGACGTCGGGCCGTTCGAGGTGGAAGAGCAGGAACATCTCCGCGGTCCACTGGCCGAGCCCGCGCACGGCGACGATCTCCTCGATCACCTCCTGGTCGCTCAGCCGGTCGAGCCGGTCGAGCTCCAGCTCGCCGCTGAGGACGTGGCGGGCGAGGTCGCGCACGTATTCGGTCTTGCGGCCGGAGAGGCCGCAGGCGCGGAGGTCCTCTTCGCTCGCCTCCAGCAACTGCTCGGGGGACGGGGTGGCGCCGTCGAACAGCTCCACCACCCGCAGGTAGATCGTCCGCGCCGCTTTGGTCGAGAGTTGCTGGCCGACGATCGCCCGCAGCAGGGCGCCGTAGGCGTCGGCCGGGCGCTCCTCTTTGCGCCGCCGCAGCCGCGTCTTGATGTCAATCGGCCCGACGCGCTCGATCAGCGCCCCCATCGTCGGGTCGGCGGCGGCGAGCGCTTTGCGCGCCTTCGCGCTCACCGCCCCGTCCACTGCGGGCGCCGCTTCTCGGCGAAGGCTTTGATGCCCTCGCGGAGGTCGGCGGAGGAGAAGCAGGACTCGCGCAGGGCGACCAGGCCGGCCTCCTGCTGCTCGCTCAGTTCCGGGGAGTTTTGGAGCAGGTCGATCGCACTCTTGTTGCCGCGCATCGAGAGCGGCGCGTTGGCGGCGATCGCGGCGGCCAGGGCGACCGCCTCGTCCTCGATCTCCTCGTCGCCGACGACCCAGTTGACGAGGCCGATCCGCTCGGCCCGCTCGGCGTCGACGTTGCGGCCGGTGAGGAAGAGCTCCTTGGTGTGGGGGAGGCCGATCGTGTGGAGGAAGCGGCGCAGCCCGGTGTGGCCGTAGATCAGCCCGAGTTTCGCCGGCGGCATCCCCAGCTTCGCGCCGGCGGCGCAGATCCGCAGGTCGCAGGTGATCGCCAGCTCGAGACCGCCGCCGAGGCAGTGGCCGTTGACCGCGGCGACGGTCGGCCAGGGGTGGTGGGCGATCGCCTCCATCGCCGCGTGGAAGGGGTGGGCGACGAGCGCCTCGGCGTCGCGCTCGAAGCTCTGGTCCTCGAAGCCGGCGATGTCGTAGCCGGCGGAGAAGAGCGGCGGGGCGCCGGTCAGCAGGACGCAGCGGATCTCGATCCCGCGGTCGAGCTGGGGCAGGACCTCGGCGATCGCGTCGAGGATCTCGTGGTCGAGGGCGTTGCGGCGCTCGGGGTTGGAGACGGTCAGCCGGGCGACGGCCTCAGCCGGCCGGTCGAGGAGGAGCTTGCCGCCCGCGAACCGCTCCTCCATCGCCTACTCCAGCACTACGAGGACGTCGCCTTCAGAGACCGACTGGCCCTCCTCGCAGCGAATCTCCTTCACGACCCCGTCGTCTTCGGCCTCGACCGGGATCTCCATCTTCATCGACTCGAGGATGACGACGGTGTCGCCGTCGGACACCTCGTCGCCGACCGCGACCTCGATTTTCCAGACGTTGCCGGTGATGTGTGCCTCGATGTCTGCCATGGGCGGGGACAATAGCCCGACGATGGGACCGGAGACCGTGGCGGGGGAGGAGGGCGCGCTGGCAGTGATCGTCGCCGCCCGCAACGAGGCCGACCGGATCGGCGCCACCGTGGGGGCGCTGCGGGGCGCCTTCCCGGGGGCGCGCGTCTGGGTCGCCGACGACGCCTCCGAGGACGGGACCGCGGAGGCGGCGATGGTCGCGGGGGCCGAGGTGGTCCGCCGCGGCCGCTCCCACGGCAAGGGCGGCAACGTCACCGCCGCCGCCGAGGCGGCGCTCGGTGTGGAGCCGGCGCCGCGCCTGCTGCTGCTCTGCGACGGCGACCTGGGCGCCTCCGCGGCGCGGCTGGCGCCGTTGGTCGAGGCGGTGGAGCGGGGCGAGTGCGACCTCGCCGTCGCTGCCTTCAGCCGCCGGGTCGGCGGCGGCTTCGGCCTCGCCCTCGCCTTCGCCCGCTGGGCGATCCGGCGGCTCTGCGGGGCCGAGTCCGAGGCGCCGATCTCAGGGCAGCGGGCGCTGCGCGCGGAGGCCCTGCGCGCGGCGCTCCCCCTCGCCTCCGGCTACGGGATGGAGATCGGGATGACCGTCGACGCCGTCCGCGCCGGCTACCGCCTGCGTGAGTACGAGCTGGACCTCGAGCACCGTGCCACCGGCAGGGACCTCAAGGGCTTCCTCCACCGCGCCCGCCAGCTCCGCGACTTCGTCCGGGTGTACGTATCCCGTCTGGTGCAGCGTCCCTAACCGGGTCGCGAAAATTTTCCACTTTTGTGACCCACACGTGAATTGTCGCCATCTAGAGTGGCATCATGGCGGCGGTGAGAGAGAAGTGGACCGACGAGCGGCTCGACGACATGAACGTTCGGATGGCCGAAGGATTCCAGCGGGTCGATGCTGACCTTCGGGAACTTCGCTCCGACATGAATAATCGCTTCGAGGCGATGCAGCGGCTGATCGTCCAGGTCGGGGGCGGGCTGTTCGGCACGATGCTCATCGGCTTCCTCGGTCTGATCGTGACGATGTTCTTCACGCAGCACTGAGCTTGCCCCGTTTCCTCGTTAGCCTGGCCTGGTGCTGAGGAGGGCGAGGAAGACGATCATGGCTGCGGTGCTGGCGTGCCTGCTGGTGGTCTCGCTCGCCAGCGCCGAGCTGATCGAGCGCGGTGACCTCTTCGTCAAGTTCAGCGGCGGGATCGCGCCGACGGCGCTGCCCCGGCACGAGAACGCGCCGATCTCCGTCCGCGTCGCCGGGACGATCAGGACGCTGTCAGGGGAGCGGCCGCCGGCCCTGCGCTGGATCGCGATCGGGATCAACCGCGGCGGCCGGATCGAAACCAGGGGCCTGCCGAGCTGCCGCCGCAAGCAGATCGAGTCGGTCAGCCGCGAGCAGGCGCTGGCGGCCTGCGGCCCGGCGCTGGTCGGCGAAGGGCGCTACGTCGGCGCCGTCTCGCTGCCCGAACAGAACGCCTTCCCCCTGCGCGGCCGGCTCCTCGCCTTCAACGCCGTCATCGACGGGAAGCGGGCGATCCTCGCCCACGTCTACGGCGCCGAGCCGGTGCCGAACAGCCGCATCATCGTCTTCCACGTCCGCGAGGCCCACGGCACCTTCGGGACGGTCCTCACCGCCGCGCTCCCGGCCGAGCTCAACCGCTTCGGCTACCTGAAGGAAATCGTCCTCGACCTGCACCGCAAGTTCGTCTACCGCGGCCGCCTCCACAGCTACCTCAGCGCCGCCTGCGGCGCGCCCGCCGGCTTCAACAGCGCCCTCTTCCCGTTCGTCCGCGTCGGGATGACGTTCTCCGACGGCCGTAAGCTGGCCTCCACCTTGATCCGCAGCTGCAAGGTCCGGAACAGCCGCAATTGATCCTCGCCATCGACCAGGGGACGACGGGCACCACCTGCCTCGTCTTCGACGGCGAGGGTCGGGTCCGCGGCCGCGCCTACTCCGAGTTCGAGCAGTTCTTCCCGCGGCCCGGCTGGGTCGAGCACGACGCGACCGAGATCTGGGAGGTGACGCGGCGGGTCGCGGCGGAGGCGCTCGCCGACGCCGGCGTCGAGGGCTCGGAGCTGGAGGCGATCGGGATCACCAACCAGC
>DATHFL010000098.1:0-5948 GCA_035318125.1 Solirubrobacterales bacterium
CGATCCTGATGACGCTGGGCGAGGGGCCTCTCCGCACCAAGGAGCTGACGGAGCGGGTCCCGGGCTACGCGCCGCGGACGATCTACCGCTACGCCAGCAAGCTGGCGCAGCTCGACGTGATCGAGCGGGAAGAGGAGCCCGGGGTGCCCTCGAAGGTCGTCCACACCCTCAGCGATCCCTGCGGCGCAGAGCTCTACAGCCTCGTCAACCGCTTCGCGGACGCTTCCCTGACCCGGCTGCCGGACGGCAGGATCGACGCCCACGCCTGGGCGTCCCTCGGCCTCCTCGCCGATCTCTGGGAGGCGGGCATGATCGAAGAGCTGAGCTGCGAGCCGCGCTCGCCGACGGAGCTGGCGCGCGGGCCTCACGGCCTCAGCTATCACCAGGTCAACCGCCGCGCCGGCCTGTTCAAGACCGCCGGACTGCTGCACGAGTGGCAGGGAGAGGGACGGCGGCGCTGCTACGCGCTGACCGAGAAGACCCGCCGCACGATGAGCTTGATCGCCGGCATCGGGCGTTGGCGCCACCGTCACGTCGTCGCCGAGGACGAAGCCGGGATGGCGGTCCCGGAGGCGGCGACGGCGCTGCGGACGGCGCTTCCCCTGGTGCGAGTTCCCCAGCACGCCGAGAAGCGCCTGCGGCTGTGCGTGGCCGCCGAAGACGAGGCACAGGGACGGGACGGAGAGTTGATCTGGTCCGAGATCGCAGCAGACGGTGCCGTCGACAGCTGTGGGAGCCCTGGCGCCTCCGTGGACGCCTCAGGACAGGGAGAGACGAGCGCCTGGGTCTCCATACTCCTCGACGGGGACCCTCAGCAGTTGCAGATAGAGGGTGACGAGGAGCTGGTCGACCATGCCCTCACCCGCCTCTACGAGATCCTCTGGGCGCCGGCGCCGTTCTAGGTCCAGCTCTGTCGGGTGACATTTGTCACCCGATGACGCAGTCACTCACACGCCGGTTTCCAAACCTTGATTGCCGTCTATCCTCGGTTACGAGCGGGGAAGTTGCAGGCGTACCGATATAGGCAAGAGGGGCAGGCGGGTGTGACGAGCAGGGATTCCGGGACGCAGCTGCCGACTGGAGACGAGGACGAAGCGCGATCGGCGGAGTTGACCACCCCGAACATCCTGCGCCTGCTCAGCGCGGGGGCCAGCGGGACGATCCTGATGGCGCTGGGCGAGGCGCCGCTGCGAACGAAAGAACTGACCGAACGGGTCCCCGGCTACGCGCCGCGCACGGTCTACCGTTACGCCAGCAAGCTGGCCGAGCTCGGGGTGATCGAGCGCTACGAGGAGACGGGAGTGCCCTCGAAGGTCGTCCACAGTCTCACTGAGCCCAGCGGTCGCGAGCTCCACGACCTGATGCAGGCCTACGCCGACGCCTCGCTGCCGCGGCTCCCCAGCGGCGACATCGGCGCCCATGCCTGGGGGTCGTTGGGCCTCCTCGCGGACCTCTGGGAATCGCGGATGATCGAGGAGCTGAACCTGGGCCCGCGGACGGCGACGGAGCTGGCGCGGGGAAAGCACGGGCTCAGCTTCCATCAGGTGAGCCGCCGCGCCAGCCTCTGCGCGATCGGCGGGTTCATCGAGGAAACCTCTGAGGAAGCTCGGCGGCGGCGTTACCAGCTGACCGATCAGGCGCGGCGAGCGATGGCGCTGATCGCGGGGATCGGCCGCTGGCGGCGGCGTTACGTGGTCCCCGAGGGGGCGGCGGGCCTGACAGCCGGCGAAGTCTCTGGGCTGATGCAAACGGCGCTGCCGCTCGTCGTTCTGCCGGAACACGCGGGCAAGAGCTTCGAACTCGGGATCGCCACGCCGAGCGGGGACGAGGAGACGCTGTGGGCGAACGTCGGGGTGGACGGGCGGGTGCTCGCCTCTCCGACCCCGCTCGCGAACGTAGACGGCTCGGTGCGCGCCGAACTCACCATCTGGGTCGACTCGGTCCTCGACGGACCGCACGAAAGCCTGGCCGTGGCCGGCGACGCCTCGCTCATCTCCGACTACCTGCACCGGCTGCACGCCGCCCTCTGGAGTCCCGACGACGGACAGTCTCTGCCAGTCGCCCGACCCGCTCCAGCGGCGCCAGGTCGCTGACCACGACGTTGACCGTGCCCTCCCGCCGCTCAAGGCGGCCGCGGGCGCGGATCAGCGGCGCCGCGCGGACCAGCGAGCGGCGGCGCTCGTAGACCGGCGGCGGGACGACGAGGTTGACCGAGCCGCGCTCGTCCTCGAGCAGGACGAAGGTGATCCCGTTGGCGGTCTCGGGGCGCTGGCGGGCGGTGACCATGCCGGCGACCTCGACGGTCGCGCCGTCCTCGAGGCGAAGCAGGTCGGTGCTGCGGGCGAGCTTGGGGTCGAGCTCGGGGCGCAGCAGCTTCATCGGGTGCCTCTCGACGCTCATCCCGGTCGAGCGGTAGTCGGCCACCAGCTTCTCCCACTCCCCCAGCGACTCCAGCTGCGGCGGCGTCGGCGGCTCGATCGGCAGCGCCAGCTGGGTGCCGCTGCCGGCGATGCGGCCGGCGCCGGTGACGCCGACGCGCCAGAGCGCCTGGCGGCGATCCTCCTCGGAGCCGGCGGGGATGCCGTCGAGGGCGCCGGCCCAGGCGAGCCGCTCGAGGCTCGGCAGGCTGGAGCCCGCCCGGGAGGCGAGTTCGGCAATTCCGCGGTAGGGACCGCCGCGCTCGCGCTCGGCGACCAGGGCCTCCGTCTCCTCCCTGCGCACCCCCTTCACGTAGCCGAGGCCGATCCGCACCTGCAGCCCCCCGCGCACCCCCTCCTCGCGCGGCGATTCGACATGGCAGAGGACCTGGCTGCGGTTGACGTCGGGCGGGGCGACGCGGATGCCGCGGCGCTGGGCCTCGTGGACGAGCGAGTCAGGCGGGTAGAAGCCCATCGGCTGCTCGTTCAGCAGCGAGCAGAGGAACTCGGGGCCGTAGCGGAGGCGCAGCCAGGCCGACTGGTAGGCGAGCAGGCCGAAGGCGGCCGAGTGGGCCTTGGGGAAGCCGAAGCCGGAGAAGCCCTTGATCTGGTCCCAGACCCGCTCGGCGATCGCCTCGGAGACGCCGTTGGCGGCGGCGCCGGCGAGGAAGCGCTGGTGGTGCTCGCGGATCGCCTCCTCGGAGCGCTTGCGGCTCATCGCCCGCCGCAGGCCCTCCGCCTCGGAGGAGCTGAAGCCGGCCAGGGCCATCGCCACCTCGATCACCTGCTCCTGGAAGACGATCGTCCCCAGCGTCTCCTCCAGCACCGGCTCGAGCAGCGGGTGCTCGTAGGGGATCTCGTAGCTCGGGTCCTCGCGGCGCAGCTTGCGGCGTTCGATGTAGGGGTGGATGGCGCCGCCCTGGATCGGCCCCGGCCGGACCAGCGCCACCTGGACGACGACGTCGTCGAGATCGCGCGGCTGGGTGCGCGGCAACATCTGCATCTGCGCCCGGCTCTCGATCTGGAAGACGCCGGTGGTGTCGGCGGCGCGGATCGATTCGAAGGTCTCCTCGTCGTCGAGCGGGATCCGCGAGAGGTCGAGCCGCTCGCCGCGGGCGCGGCCGATCTCCTCGACGCAGCGCTCGACCGCCGAGAGCATCCCCAGCCCCAGCAGGTCGATCTTGAGGAAGCCGGCGTCGGCGCAGGAGTCCTTGTCCCACTGCACCGTCTGGCGGCCCGCCATCGCCGCCGGCACGACCGGGCAGACGTCGATCAGCGGCCGGGTCGAGATCACCATCCCGCCGGGATGCTGGGAGGAGTGGCGGGGCAGCCCCATGATCTCCCCGGCGAGGGAGAGCAGCGTTTGCCAGCGCGGCTCCCGCGCGCGCTCGGGGCCGAGGGCGGCGGCGAGGGCGCGCTCGAGCTCTGCCGCTCCCTCGTGGAAGCCCAGCGTCTTCGCCACCCGGTCGATCTCGGCCGGCGGCAATCCGAGTGCCTTGCCGAGGTCGCGGACGGCGCCGCGCGGGCGGTAGGTGGGGAAGGCGGCGACGAGGGCGGAGCGATCGGCGCCGTAGCGCTGGTGCACGCGTGGGATCAGGACCTCGCGGATGTCGCGGGGGAAGTCGAGATCGATGTCCGGCATCGAGGTCGTTTCCTCGTTGAGGAAGCGGGCGGAGAAGAGGTCGGCCTCGACCGGGTCGACGTGGGAGAGGCCGGTCAGGTAGCAGACGATCGAGCTGACGCTGGAGCCGCGACCCCGGCCCGGCGGCAGGACGGCGCGCGCCGACTCCGGCCCCCGCACCTCGGCGGCGACCTCGCGCGCCAGCTCGAGCAGGTCGCGGTGGAGGAGGAAGAAGCCGGAGAGGCCGAGCTTGCGGATCGTCGCCAGCTCCTCCTCCAGCCGCCACTGCGCCTCGAGCAGACGGGCGTTGCCGCTGTAGCGCTCGCCGAGGTGGTGGGCGCAGAGGCGGGCGAGCTCGGCGTCGGCCGTCGGGTCCTCGCTGCCGGGGTAGCGGTAGCCGAGCTGCTCGGTGAGGTCGAAGCGCAGCCGCTCGGCGAGGCGCTCGGTCTCGGCGACGGCCTCCGGGTATTCGGCGAAGCGCGCCGCCATCGCCGCTGGCGAGGTGAGGGCCGAAGTCGAGTTGCCGCGCCGCCGCGGCTCCGACTCCTCCAGCGTCTCGCAGAGCCCGACCGCGACCAGCGCGTCCTGCAACGGCGCCCGCCGCCGGTCGTGGGAGTGGACGTTGCCGGTGGCGACACAAGCCACCCCCAACCGCTCGGCCAACAGCGCCAGCCAACGATTGCGAGCCCGGTCCCGCCGCCAGTAGGGCCGCTGCAGCTCCACCCGAAACCGCTCCCGCCCAAAGGCCGCGAGCAGCCTTCGTCCAAGCCTCTCCCCTTCCGCAGTGTCGCCTCGCTCCCAAGCCCCCGCCAGCGCCCCGTCCCGAGCGCACCCGGACAAGCAAACCAACCCCTCGGCGTGCTCCTCCACCTGCTCGAGCGTCGCCCAAGGCTGCGTCTGCACCCGCCCCCTGTTGTCCCGCGTATGAGCATGAGCAGCGGTCAGGAGCCTGCACAGATTTCGATACCCAGCCTCGGTTTCGACCAGCAGAGTCAAATGCGCGATCCCCCCGGCGGGTGGCGACGATCGGGAGGACTCTCCCGGTAGGGAGAGTCCCCGATCGGAGACAGAACCCGCCGGCCGGAGCTCCCCCGTCCCGATCCGCACGGTCAACTCCGCCCCCGTGATCGCCCGCACCCCAAACCCCTTGCAGGCCTGCGCGAACTCCATCGACCCCCAGACCCCGTCGTGATCGGTGAGCGCAAACGCCGGATACCCATGCGCCGCCGCCGCAGCCGCCAGCTCCATCGGCGTCGAGGCCCCGTCGAGGAACGAGAAGGCGGAGTGGGCGTGCAGCTCGACGTACATGCCGCCCTAGATGGTGGATTCCACGGCCAGGTGCGACTGGGGGCGCGACTGGCCAAGCAGATCAAGGACGCAGGGCGCAGCCTTTGCCGGTGGCAAAGGCAAGTCCGAGGACGCAGAGATGCGCAGCGCCAGGGGCGCCATCCAGGTGTGCCTGGCCGTGGAATCCACCATCAAGCCCGCTGCCGGTACCAGCGCTGCGCTCCGGCCCGGCGGAAGACGGTGAGGGCGCGGCCGTCGCCCAGCGCCAGCTCGAAGTAGTGGCGCCGCAGCGGCTGCGGCGCCCACCAGCGGTCCTCGACCAGCCACTCCTCGCGCACGGCCTCGACCGCGACCCCGTCGACCTGCGCCGGGGCGCCGCGGGAATCGGTTCGGACCGCCACCCGCTGGGGGGCGTAGAGACGGCGGAGGCCGGGCATCAGACCTCCGGGTAAGGAGTAAGGAGCGCCCAGCGCTCGGGCACCCGCGAGGAACCGTCGATGGGGAGGATCTTCAGCAGCGCCTCGGCCCCCTGGGTCGCGCGGACCTCCCGTACCGCTGCGCCGAGGCGACGCCGCCGCGGCTCGGCGCCGCCCACCGCCAGCTCGATCTGGTCCCGGGCGGGC
>DATHFL010000099.1:0-2387 GCA_035318125.1 Solirubrobacterales bacterium
GCCGGGGTCCTCCCAGCCGAGCAGCGCCGGGACGATCCGCAGGTGGCCGGAGGAGGAGATCGGCAGGAACTCGGTCAGCCCCTGGACCAGCCCGAGGACTATCGCTTCGAGAGCGCTCATCGCGGCGAGAGGCTATTCGCATGCCCCTGAAAAAGACCTGGAGAGCGCAGCGGCGACGCCCCTCCGTGCGCTAGATTCCCGCCCCGTGAAGCGCACCGTCGCAGTCCTGCTCTCGATCTGGGCCCTGATGCTGGCCCTCGCCCCCGCGGCCCTCGCCAGCGAGGGCGTCGGCCTCGCCGGCCCGACCACCGACAAGACGGTGACCTTCTTCTGCTTCGGCGTGATCTTCTTCTTCGCCGCCCTGGTGATCGTCCTCTCCCTGATCCAGGGCAAGCTGGAGAAGCGCAAGGAACAGCGCCGCGCCGACCTGGCGCGGTTTAACTAGCTGTCGTCAGGACAGCCTGAAACCCGTCAGCAGGCGTTTCTCGGCCTCGCCCTCGATCTTGGCGATCACTTCTACGCGGCCCTCCAGCGGGGTGCCGCGGATCTTGGTGGCGAGGAGGTCGTCGACCTGGAAGATGCCGGCGGAGTTGTTGAGCTGGATCTCGACCCGGACGGGGCGCTCCTCGCCGGCCTCGATCCGGACCTCGTCGATCGCCGCGGCGGAGATCGAGTGGATGCCCTCGTGGCCTTTCTCCATCGGGATGCGGGTGCGGCCCTGGGCCATGTCGAGGGCGTCGGCGACGCGGACGACGCCGGCCTCGAGCGTGTAGGGCTCGCCGCGGCGGCGGTGGCCGATGATCGCGTGGAGGGTCTCGGAGGCGACGACGGTGCGCTCGGGCTCCTCGTAGACGCCGGCGAGGAGGCGTTCGAGGGCGCCGTTGGCGAGGAAGAGCGAGTAGGCCTCGTGGTCGGCGCGGTGGATCGACATACCGACGTCGTGGAGCAGGGCGCCGCCGGCGACCACCACCTCGGCGTCGCGGTCGCGCATCCCATGGTCGGCGACCATCGCCGGCTCCACCCCCGCCTTGACCAGCAGCCGCAGCAGTCGCAGGGCGATGTTGAGGACGATCTGCATGTGGACCCAGGAGTGGTCCGACATCCCCAGCCGCTCGGACTGGACCTGGGTCATGTACCACCAGGCCCGCACCTGCGGATCGGAGTTGACCGCCTCGAGGAAGCTCTCAAGCTTGCGATTGCCGCGCGTAGGCGCCCGAACCCGCGCCTCCTCCACTGCTTCTTTGGGCGGCTTACGCTGCGGCCCGCTTGCGTCGGGCGCGGGTACCTGCTCCTCGCTCACGTTGCGGATCGTAGACCCGGCGATGGCGTCTCCCTAACCGCAGACCGGCCAGGGACTTGAGCCCGCGCGGCTGTAGAGCAGCGCCGCCCGGTAATCCTGCTCGGCCTCGGGCGCCGCGGCCGGGTCGCCGGAGCCGCCGACCGATTCCCAGGTGCCGAAGTCGAACTGGTATTTGCCGCGGTAGGACCCGTCGGAGGAGACGATGGTGGGGTCGCCGCCGGACTCGCAGGAGGCGATCGATTCCAGCGTCGCCATCGAGACGCCAAGGGCGGCGAACCGTTCTTCGCGTTCCTCTTCGCGCTGGCGGTCGAGGGCGCGTTCTTCGGCGCGGATTTCCTCGGCGATCCGCTCGACGAGCCGGTTGAAGCGGTCGACCGGTCGCTGCAGCGGCGCGATCGGCACCGCTTCGGCCGATCCCACGCTCGGGGCGGAGGCCGAATCGCCGTCGCCGGCCGCGAGCGCAGCCGCCGGGAAGGCGAGGAGGACGAGCAAGATCGTGGTGAATTGTTTGCGTTTTGTGAGCAAGCGCGAAACCGTGAGGGTTTGCGCGGCTTCCATGTGTGGCCGCCGTCACAGATGCCCGGCCGCTTGAGCCATCTCGCACAAGCTCAGGCGTGAGCGGCTCCCCCGCCCCGGGTGACGTGGTCGCGATCTTGCGGCTTCCCGATCCGCGATCATCCCGGGATGGGAGAAACGGCGACCTCGCGCCTGCTGCTCGCCTGCCCCGACCAGCCGGGGCTGATCGCCCGCGTCAGCGGCTTCCTCGCCGAGGCCGGGCTCAACATCGTCGACGTCGACCAGCACTCCAGCGCCGAGGGGCGCTTCTTCATCCGGATGGTCTTCGACCGGGTGTCGGACGCCGAGCGCGACGGGCTGGAGCTGCGCTTCGCGAAGGAGATCGGCGAGCCGTTCGGGATGGACTACGAGTTCCACGTCAGCGACCGGGCCCGGCGGGTGGCGGTGATGGTCTCGCGCGAGGACCACTGCCTCTCCGACCTGCTCTGGCGCTGGCGCAACGGCGACCTCGGCGGCGAGATCGCCGCGGTCGTCTCCAACCACCCCGACCACACCGCCCAGGTCGAGGCGG
>DATHFL010000100.1:0-2680 GCA_035318125.1 Solirubrobacterales bacterium
CGGCGTTCGACCCGGAACGCAGGTTCTCGGTGCCATGGCAGGGCGGGATGACCGGGATCTGGGTCGACACCTCGAAGGCGCCGGAGATCAAATCGGTCAACGACCTCTTCGACCCGAAATACAAGGGCAAGGTGACGATGCTGGACGAACTCCGGGAATCGCCGGCCCTGGTGATGCTGGCCGAAGGAGTCGATCCCGCCGAGGCCAGTGCCGACCAGTGGCTGGCGGCGATCGGCAAAATCGAAGCTGCCGCCGATTCCGGCCAGATCCGCCGCTTCACCGGCAACGACTACACCGAGGACCTGACCGCCGGCAACATCGTCGCGGCGATCGGCTGGTCGGGCGACGCCTCGCTGATCGAAAACCCGAACGCCGAATGGCGGATGCCGACCGAGGGCTGCGTGAGGTGGTCGGAAAACATGGTGATCCCGGTCGGCGCTCCCAACACGGCGGCGGCGCTGGCCTGGATGAACTTCGTCTACCGGCCCGAGGTCGCAGCCGACATCACCGGATACGTCGAATACATCTCCCCGGTGACGGGGGTGAAAGAGATCCTCGAAAAGGAGGGGTCGGAACTGACGGAAAGCGAGATCGTCTTCCCGACCGACGAGTTCACCCGCAACTGCACGGGACAGAACACCCCGCCCGAACTGGACCGGGTCAACGAGGCCTGGCAGAACGTGCTGACCGGCTGAGCCGATGGGGAGCTGGAGCAAACGCCTGGTCCCGTACTGGCTGCTGGGACCGGGCCTGCTCTGGCTCCTCTTCTTCTTCGTCGTGCCCATGTACTTCATGGGCGAACTGGCGCTGTACTCGGGCTCGCTGACCACCGGCGGGTTCGAATTCACCTGGGCGTGGTCGAACTTCCCCGACGCGCTCTCCGGCCACACCGAGCAGGTCCTCCGCTCCTTCTTCTACGCCGGCACGGCGACGGTGCTCTGCCTGCTGATCGGCTACCCGCTCGCCTACGCGATCGCCTTCCGGGCCGGGCGCTTCAAGGTGCTGCTGCTGTTCGCGGTGATCGCGCCGTTCTTCACCACCTACCTGATCCGGACGATCGCCTGGAAAACCATCCTCAGCGACGACAGCCCGGTGGTCGGCGTGCTGCAGACGCTCTCGCTGACGCCGGGCGACGGGCGGGTGCTGGCGACCTCCGGGGCGGTGATCGCCGGGCTCACCTACAACTTCCTCCCGTTCATGGTCCTGCCGCTCTACGCGAACTTGGAGCGGCTCGACCTGCGGCTGGTCGAGGCGGCCAAGGACCTCTACTCCTCCTCCCGCACGGCCTTCCTCAAGGTGACGCTGCCGCTGACGATGCCGGGGATCGTCGCCGGGGTCCTGCTGACCTTCATCCCCGCCTTCGGCGACTACATCAACGCCCAGCTGCTGGGCGGGACCGGGCAGGCGATGATCGGCAACGTGATCCAGTCGCTGTACCTCAACCAGCGCAACTATCCGGAGGCGGCGGCGCTGTCGTTCCTGATGATGGCGCTGATCCTCGCCATCGTCCTCCTCTACATCCGCTTCGCCGGGACCGAAGCGTTCATGGGCGACGAAGACGACGTGGAGAGGGCGAAGTGAGCGCGCCGGCGCGGGCCTGGGCCTGGCTGCGGCGGAACGCGCTGCCGATCTACGCCGGGCTGGCGGTCGCCTACATGCTGATCCCGATCGCCGTGATCGCGATCTTCTCCTTCGGCGAGACGCCGAAAGACAAACTCACCTTCGCCCTCGGCAACGGCTTCACCTTCGATTACTGGCGGACGATGTTCTCGATCCCGGAACTCAACGACGCCCTCTTCACGAGCCTGCGCCTGGCCCTCTTCTCGACTCTGATCTCGACCGCGATCGGGACGGCGATGGCGATCGCCCTGGTCCGCCACCGCTTCCACGGCAAGCACCTCGCCAACCTGCTGATCGTGATCCCGATGGCGACGCCGGAGGTGGTGATCGGCGCCTCGCTGCTCTCGATGTTCATCTACTACACGTTTGCCCTCGGCTTCACGACCCTGCTGATCGCCCACGTGATGTTCTCGATCAGCTTCGTCGTCGTCGTCGTGCGCTCGCGCCTGATCGGCTTCGACCGCAACATCGAGGAGGCGGCGGCGGACCTCGGCGCGGGCCCCTTCACGACCTTCCGCACGGTGACGCTGCCGCTGCTCGCCCCCGGCGTCGTCTCCGCCGCCCTCCTCGCCTTCGCCCTCTCGATCGACGACTTCGTGATCTCCAACTTCAACTCCGGCACCACCGTCACCTTCCCGCTCTACGTCTACGGCGTCAGCCTCCGCGGCATCCCGGTCCAGGTCAACGCCATAGCGACCCTCCTCTTCGTCATCGCCGTGATCGCCGTCGGCCTGGTCCTGTTCCAGCAGCGGCGGGCGGAACGGATGGCGAGCGTGCGGCCGGAGACGGAGACGGGGGGTGCCCTTCCGGTGGGAGTGCCGGCGGCAAATTAGTCACGCAGAGTCGATCGCGGCGATCAGCCCACGGACCTCGGCGGCGGCCTCCTCGACACCTTGAACCGGGAATTCCATTTCTTCGGCTAGATGAGTAGTTCCACGAATCGCTCCGGCCGGGAGGCCGGGCAGGGGTAGGGAGCAACGCGGTCGAAGTCGGCGGTGTCTGCCGCACCCCGACCCAAGGAGGGCCAAGATGCTCGCCGACCTCGACCTGCTGCTCACTG
>DATHFL010000101.1:0-2376 GCA_035318125.1 Solirubrobacterales bacterium
GCCCGCAAGGACCTGAAGAAGCTGCGGGCGGTCCTGCGGCTGCTGCGGGGAACGCTCCCCGAGCCGGCGTGCCGGGAGGAAATGCGCCGCTACCGCGACGCCGGCCGCGCCCTCTCGGCGACCCGCGACGCCGAGGTGAGGCTGGCGGCGCTGGAGGGGCTCGGCGAATGCGCCGTCGAGCTGCCGGCCGATGCGTTCGAGGCCTGGCGGGCGATCCTCGCCCGCGACCGCGAAGCCGCGGCCAACGCCGCCCGCGACCTGCCGGCGATCGAAGAGGCGAGGGAGCTGATCGAAGCGGGACTCGCCGGGATCGAGGGCTGGCGGCTCGTCGGCGACTCGTGGGATCTGATCGAGGGCGGCCTTCGTCGCATCTACCGGCGCGGCCGCCGCGCGATGCGCGCCGCCGAGAGGGAGCCGAGCGAGGCCAACCTCCATGATTGGCGCAAACGGGCGAAGGACCTCTGGTACACGCTGCGCCTCCTTCAAGGAGCCTGGCCGGCGGTGCTGGGAGCGCTGGCCGGCGAGGCCCACAGGCTGAGCGAGCTGCTCGGCGACCACCACGACCTCGCCCTCCTCCGCGAGGACCTCCAGCAGCGGCGCCTCGGCGAGGAGGAGACGCGGGCGCTGGAAGGTGCGATCGACGGCCGCCAGGAGGAGCTCGCAGCCGAGGCGTTCACCCTCGGCCATCTGCTCTACGCGGAGCGGCCGCAGGACTTCAGCCGCCGGATGCGGAGCTACTGGAGCGGGTAGCCCCGCTCCGGCCGTTCGCACTCCAAAGCACTTCGTGCATCTGCTTCAGACAGGAGTCGACCAGTTCGATGTCCCCGCCCACACGGAACCGGCCCCGCTTGTCGTCGAGCAGCGCCGCGAACCAGATGTTGACCGTCGCCGAGGCGACCCCGTCCGCCGGTTGCGCCTCCTCGGCGCCGAGGCCGATCTTCCCGTCGCCACCAACCAGTCCCCGGAGCACCTCTGTGTCCCGGTAGCCGTACTCGTTTGTGGTCGCGATCGCCAGGTCGAGGCGCCTGCCCGCGTGGTCCGGAAGCACCGTCAGCGGCAGCACCGTGCGAAGCACCGTCGCCATCTCGCCGCTCTCCAGGCCCGGCAGCCCATCGGCCAGGACGTGGCGCCGGCGCCAGCGACCGATGCCGCAGACGAGGGCCATGCAGCGCCGCCCCTCGGCCGTGAGCGAGTAGTGCCTGTGGTTGCCCTTGCGGGGGCCCAGCTCCAGGAGCCCGGTCGTCGTAGCTAAGCCAGTCCTTCGTTTCACCTGGTGGTAGGTCAGCGAATGCGGTATCTCCGCCAGCTCGATCAGGGACCGAGGCCTATGGCTGAGCTCCTCGACGAACCCCGCCTCCCAGAGCTCGGCGAGGTGGTAGAGGGACCCCTCCGGCCAGTCGTCGCGGACCGAGGGGTACTGTCGCAGCAGGCGGTAGAGGCTGCGTCCGGAGGGGTCGGCGAGGCGGACCAGCGTTCTGGAGGGGACTCCCGGCTCCCTGAGGCGGTCGATCAGCCCATAGGCCTCGAGCCTCTCCACGCATCTGTAGACGCTGCGGGCCGAGAGCCCCGCCACCCGCTGCGTCAGCTGCTTCGTGCGGAGCGGGCCCTGGCCGAGCGCCAGCAGGACCTGGGCCCCCGGTCTGGTTCCGAGCACCCGTAAGACTCCCGCGACAGAGCGGTCGGATTCCAAGAACCCCTCTTGGCGTTCCTTGTTCGACACGGTCAACCCACCTGTCGGCTCTTAGGTCTCGTATCGGTACAGCAAGATACTCCGATCAGTCGACAAAAGCAACACCTCCCTTTTGTCAGCCAAGGCCTCTAGCGAAATAAGCCCATTTCCAGGGGAAACTGGCCCCTGACCTTCCATTCCCCAAGGGCCACTTCAAAAGTTTCGGCGTATAGGAACGACTGGAGTCTTGATCTCCAGCCCTCTGGTTAAGAAGCTCTGACCGTCGGTTTTGTCCGCTTCATGTGGCGGACGGAAAAGCCCCCGAGGCGTAGCTGAGCATCCTGCGCCCCGGGGGCTCAAAACAAGGCCCGGCGCGAGCCGGGCATCTAGGAAAGGAAGTATCTCAATGAGCAAGCTAGTAAAGGCCTGTATTGCGATGGCCGCTTTTGTCGCTCTGGCCGTAGTGCCGGCGAGCGCGTTCGCGGTAAACGACGGGCATCTCTACTCTCCGACAAACGAAACACTTGTGGTATCACACGAAAAACCGATCCCAATCTTGGGAACAAACACCAAAGATACCTTGATGACAAACTCGGCGGGGGAAACCCTCGTCTCATGCAAAAAAGCCGAAGTAACAGGTAACCTCGAAACAAACACGGGGACACCGAACTTCATCGTTGAGGGTACGGTACACAAAGCAGAATTCA
>DATHFL010000102.1:0-14625 GCA_035318125.1 Solirubrobacterales bacterium
CATCTCCAGCTACACGCTGAGGCTGCTCGACCAGGGCCCCGACGGCATCATCACCCCGGCTACCGGTGCCTGTCCGCCCACCTGCGGCAGCGGTGACGAGAGCACCTACCTGAGCCAGGGCGTCTTCGCGCCGTAGCCGGCCCGCCACCACTAACGCGAACGGGCGGCCCTACAGGCCCAGCTGCCTGCCGATGATCTCCTTCATGATCTCGCGCGTGCCGCCGCCGATCGGGCCCAGGCGAGCATCGCGCAGGGCGCGCTCGACGTCGTACTCCTTCATGTAGCCGTAGCCGCCGAAGATCTGCACGCACTCGTCGGCGACCTCGCAGGCGACGCGTGAGGTGAAGAGCTTTGCCTGGGTGACCTCCCTCGTCGCGTCCCCGCCCGCGGCGAACTTGCGAAGGCAGGCGTAGGTGAGGGCGCGGCCGACCTCGATCTTGGTGGCCATCTCCGCGAACTTGTGGCGGATCGCCTGGAAGCGGCCGATCGGGCGGCCGAAGGCCTCGCGCTCCTTCGCGTACTCGAGGGTCTTCTCGATCATCCGCTCACAGCCCGCGTGGGAGCCGGCGGCGGTGGCCAACCGCTCGCCCTGGAGCTCCCAGGCGATGTGGTAGAAGCCCTTGCCAATCTCGCCGAGGACGGCGTCGGCCGGGACCCGGACGTCTTCGAAGGCGAGCTCGCCGGTGTCGGAGGCGTGCATCCCCATCTTCTCCAGCTCGGCGGAGACGGTGAAGCCCGGGACCTTCTCGCCGTTCTCGTCGCGCAGGTCGACGACGAAGAGGGTGATGCCGGCGTGGCGCTCGCCCGGGTCGGTCTTGCAGACGAGGACGATGAAGTCGGCGCGCGGGCCGTTGGTGATGAAGGTCTTGGAGCCGTTGATCACGTACTCGTCGCCGTCGCGGATCGCGGTGGTGCGGATGCCGGCGACGTCGGAGCCGGCGCCCGGCTCGGTGATCCCGAGGCAGGCGACCTTCTCGCCCTTAAGGCCCGGTTCCAGGTACTTGCGCTTCTGCTCCTCGGTCCCGAGCAGGTGGATCGGGGGGAGGGCCATGTCGCTCTGGACCGCGAAGCCCATGTTGGTGCCGCCCGAGCCCGAGTAGCTCATGCACTCGGCGCGGACCAGCGAGTAGAAGTAGTCGCCGCCCTGGCCGCCGTACTCCTCCGGGAAGCAGAGGCCGAGGAAGCCGAGCTCGCCAGCCCGCTTCAGCGCCTCGGTCGGCCAGTAGGTCTCCTCCCACTCGTTGCGGTGGGGCCAGAGCTCCTTTTCCACCCACGAGCGCATCGACTCGCGCAGGTCTTCGTGCTCCTGGGTGAAGATGAAGTGCTTGCGCCCGGCTTCGAAGTCGGGCTTGATGACGCTGGAGCTGTCGCTGGTCGCGGTCGCCACTGTTCTCTCCTCCTCGTTCCTCGCTCACTGGCGTTTCTGAGGTTTGCCCACATATGCGGTGGGAAAGCTCAGACACGTCTGGGAAAGTGGACAGTAGCACTTCCCACTTCCTACAGCTCCGCTATGGTTGCGCCTAGATGAGCGAGGGAGATTTCGAGAAGGTCGCCTACGAGGTCGCCGACGGCGTCGCCACGGTGACGCTGAACGACCCTGACAAACGCAACATGCTCTCCGGCCAGATGCTGGTCGAGCTGGTCGAGGCGATGAAGCTCGCCAAGACCTCCGAGGAGGTGCGCGCGGTGGTCCTCACCGGGGCCGGCGACAAGGCCTTCTGCGCCGGCGCCGACCTTGGCGGCTTCGCGGCGGACGTGCCGCCGATCGCCAAACACTTCGCCTCCGACCTCTTCCTCGAGTTCTTCCGGCTGATGCCGCGGCTGGGCAAGCCCTCGCTCTGCGCCGCCAACGGCCACGTGCTCGCCGGCGGCATGGGCCTCGCCCTCTCCTGCGACCTGGTGATCACCAGAGAGGGTGCCACCTTCGGCACCCCGGAGATCAACGTCGGCGCCTTCCCCTACATGATCATGTCGATCGTCTACCGCAACGTCCCGCGCAAGAAGGTCAACGAGATGATGCTGCTGGGCGAGCGGCTCTCGGCCGAGCAGGCGGTCGAGTACGGGCTCGCCAACAAGGTCGTCCCGGCGGCCGAGTTCGACGCCGCGGTCGGCGAGTGGGCGACCAAGCTCGCCTCGAAGAGCCCGGTGCTGATGCGGCTCGGCCACGACGCGATGTACCGCCAGCAGGACATGGCGCTCGACGACGCGCTCGAGTTCCTGCGCTCGCAGCTCTCCCTCACCTTCACCACCGAGGACATCGTCGAGGGGGTCACCGCCTTCTTCGAGAAACGCGACCCGCAGTGGAAAGGGCGATAGCTAATGGCGACCGAGGAGAAATCCGGGAACCTGCTGCCGGGCACGGCCCCGCTCGGCGAGCTGACGGCGCAGCTGCACGAGCGCCGCGAGAAGGCGAGGCTCGGCGGCGGCGAGGAGAAGATCGCCAAGCAGCACGATCGTGGCAAGCTGACCGCGCGCGAGCGGATTGACCTCCTGGTCGACGAGGGGACCTTCAATGAGATGGGCATCCACGGCCGCCCCCACTTCGCCCAGCGAGCGATGGACGGGGTCGAGGCGCCCGCCGACGGCGTCATCACCGGCTGGGGCGACGTCGACGGCCGTCCCACCTGCATCGCCGCCTACGACTTCACCGTGATGGCCGGCTCGATGGGGATGACCGGCGAGCTCAAGGTCACCCGCCTGCGCGAGATGGCGCTGCAGAAGCGGATGCCGTTCATCTGGCTGCTCGACAGCGCCGGCGCTCGCATCCAGGAGGCGGCGGGCTCGATGTTCGCCGGTTCCGGTCACCTCTTCCGCGAGGAGGTGGAAATGTCTGGCGTGATCCCGATGGTCGCCGCGATGATGGGCCCCTGCGCCGCCGGCACCGCCTACATCCCGGCGCTTTCCGATTTCGTGCCGATGGTCTCCGGGCAGGGCGCGATGGCGCTCGCCGGCCCGCACCTGACCAAGGCCGTCACCGGCGAGGAGATCTCGATGGAGGACCTCGGCGGCGCCAAGGTCCACTGCCGCAAATCGGGGGTGGGGGACCTGGAGGTGAAGGACGACGAGGAGTGCATCGCCGCGGTCAGGAAGTACCTCTCCTTCTTCCCGGCCAACTGCGAGGAGCGCCCGCCGCTGATCGAGGTGGCCGACCCGGTCGAGCGGATGTCCGAGAAGCTGATGGAGATCGTGCCGGAGTCCTCGCGGCAGCCCTACGACATGTACGACGTGATCCGCGAGATCGTCGACGACGGCGACTACTTCGACCTGAAGCCGAAGTTCGCCCGCAGCGTGATCACCTGCTTCGCCCGCTTCGGCGGCCAGCCGGCGGGGATCGTCGCCAACCAGCCCAAGCACCTGGCCGGCATCCTCGACAACGACTCCGCCGACAAGGCCGCCCGCTTCATCAACCTCTGCGACGCTTTCAACATCCCGCTCGTCTTCCTCCAGGACGTGCCCGGCTTCATGGTCGGCTCGAAGGTCGAGCACGCCGGGATCATCCGCCACGGCGCGAAGATGCTCTACGCGGTCAGCCGCGCCACCGTGCCGAAGGTGACCGTGATCGTCCGCAAGGCCTACGGAGCGGGCTACTACGTGATGTGTGGCAAGGCGTATGAGCCCGACCTGATCGTCGCCTGGCCCGGGGCCGAGATCTCGGTGATGGGCGCCGAGGGCGCGGTCAACATCATCGGCCGCTCGGCGATCGAGGCCTCCGACGACCCGGAGGCCACCAAAGAGGCGATGCTGAACGCGGTCCGTCAGCAGATCGACCCCTACATCGCCGCCGGCAACGCGGTGATCGACGACATCATCGACCCGCGCGAGACCCGGCCGACGATCGCCAAGGCGCTGCGGATGGCGCGCAACAAGCACGTCGAGAAGCCGAAGAAACGCCACGGGGTGATGCCCGTATGAAGGGCGTGTCGACTTTTGCGCCCATATGGGCGCAAAAAGTGACAATGGGAGGTGTGGCGTGAGCTCGTTCGACGATCCGGTGATCATCAGCTGCTCGATCAGCGGCGTGATCGCCAACCGCGACCAGTGCCCGGCGATCCCCTACACGCCGGAGGAGTACGCGGCGGAGGCCCGGCGCGCGGTCGACGAGGGCGCCTCGCAGATCCACATCCACGCCCGCAAACCGGACGGCACCCCCTCCTACGAGGTCGACGATTTCAAGGCGATCACCGAGGCGATCCTGGCCGAGGTCGGCGACGTGATCGTCAACTACTCGACCGGGGCGATCGGGATCCCTATCGAGAAGCGGATCGAGTACCTGCGCGCCTGCCGCCCCGACGTCGCCGCGCTGAACATGAGCTCGATGAACTACGCGAAGTACTCGAAGCGGCGCAAGGACTTCGTCTTCAAGGCGGTCTTCGAGAACAGCTTCGACACGATCGTCGAGTTCATCACCGCGATGAAGGAGTTCGGGATCAAGCCCGAGCACGAGTGCTTCGACTCCGGCCACGTCGCCAACCTCGACCCGCTGATCGACATGGGGCTGCTGGAGCCGCCGTTGCAGATCTCGCTGGTGATGGGGGTGACCGGTGGCATCCGCCCGACCCCGCGCAACGTCACCCTGATGTCCGACCAGATCCCCGGCGGCCCGGAGGGGCCGAACCAGTGGCAGGTGATCGGCATCTCCCGCGACCAGTGGAAGCTGCTCGCCGCCTCGCTGGTCCTCGGCGGCAACGTCCGCGCCGGGGTCGAGGACAACCTCTACCTGCCGAACGGCGAGATGTGCAAGTCCAACGGCGAGCTGATCGCGAAGGCGCGGCAGATGGCCGAAGACATCGGCCGCCGTCCCGCCAGCGTCGCCGAGGCGCGGGAGCTCCTGGGGGTCCCGAAGCGTGAGCGGTCTACCGCTTAGCGACGTTCGGGTCCTCGACCTGACCCGGCTGCTGCCGGGCGGCTTCTGCTCGCTGCTGCTGGCCGACCTCGGCGCCGAGGTGCTGAAGGTCGAGGACACCGGCATGGGCGACTACATCCGCTGGGCGCCGCCCTACTACGGCGGCGAGGAGCAGCAGGCGCTGGGAACCCGCTCCTCGCTCTACCTCTCGCTCAACCGCGGCAAGCGCTCGGTCCGGCTCGACCTCAAGTCCGAGCAGGGAAAGGAGGCGCTGCTGCGGCTGGTCCGCGACTACGACGTCGTCCTCGACGGCTTCCGCCCCGGCGTCCTCGACCGGCTCGGGGTCGGCTACGAGGTGATGCGCGATGCCAATCCCGCGATCGTCTTCTGCGCGATCACCGGCTACGGCCAGGACGGCCCCTACACCCAGCGGGCCGGCCACGACATGAACTACCTCGGCCTGGTCGGGCTGCTCGGCCTGACCGGCGCCAAGGACGGGCCGCCGGTGCAGTCGGCCGGCCAGATCGCCGACCTCGGCGGCGGCGGCCTGATGGCTGCCTTCGGGGTGATGGCGGCGCTGCACGAGCGCCAGCGCTCCGGCGAGGGCCAGATGGTCGACGTCTCGATGGCCGACGGCGCCCTCTCCTGGTTGGCGCTGGTCGCCGGCCGCTACTTCTGCGACGAGGAGGTGCCGCGGCGGGGTGAGCAGCAGCTCGCCGGCGGACTGATCTGTTACCTGCCCTACGAAGCCGCTGACGGCTGGGTCACCTGCGGCGCCCTGGAGCCGAAGTTCTGGGCCGCCTTCTGCAACGGCGCCGGCCGCCCCGACCTGGTCGAGAAGCAGTTCGAGGCGCCCGGCTCCGACGCCTGGGCCGAGGTCGCCGCGGTCTTCCGCTCGCGTACCCGCGACGAATGGCTCGCCTTCAACGACGAGCACGACTGCTGCATCGAGCCGGTCCTCGACCTCGACGAGGCGCTCGACTCTGAGCTGGTGCGGGCGCGGGAGATGGTCGTCGAGCTGGAGCAGCCGCAGCTGGGGACGGTGCGCCAGCTCGGTCACCCGGTGAAGATGAGCCGCACTCCCGCCAACCCGACCCGTCCCGCCCCCGCCTTCGGCGAGCACACCGACGAGGTGCTGGCGGAAGCCGGTTACTCGGAGGCCGAGATCGCGGCGATGAAGGAGTCAGGCGCCGCCGCCGGCCCCGCCGCCGAGCCGCACGGGGAGTTTCGCGCGTGAGCACCGTCGGCAGCGAGAACGGGTTGCTGCGGATGGGGGAGTTGGCCGAGGCTTCGGGCGTGCCGGCGCCTACGATCAAGCACTACCTGCGCGAGGGCCTGCTGCCGGAGCCGGTCAAGACCAGCCGCAACATGGCCTACTACCCGCCCGAGTTCGTCGACCGGATCAAGCTGATCAAGCGCCTGCAGGAGGAGCGCTTCCTGCCGCTGAGGGCGATCAAGACCGTGCTCGACGAGGACCCCGACCGGGCCGAAGCGATGCTCGAGCTCGGCGACCAGATCCTCGACCGCGCCCTCGCCGGCGAGCGCTCCCGCACCAGCGCCGCCGAGGTCCGCAAGCGCTACGGCGTCCCCAGGGAGGTGCTCGACCGCCTCGCCGAGCTCGAGGTCCTGACGCCGAACAGCCGCGGCTACTCGCCCTCGGACGTGACGATCATCGAGGCGATCAGCCAGTTCCGGGCCGGCGGCTACGACGAGCAGATCGGCTTCACCGTCTACGACACCCTCCGCTACAAGTCCGCGCTCGAAGAGCTGGTCCGCCAGGAGGTCGACGTGGTGATGGAGCGGCTGGCCGGCGAGGTGCCGCCGGAGCGGGTGGTCGAGATGCTCGAAGTGGGCGCGCAGCCGCTCAAGGATCTGATCGCGGCCCTGCACACGAAGCTGATGGTCGCCGAGCTGGAGCGCCGAAGTTAGTAGACGGTGCCGGCGCTCTTGAGCTGGTCGCGCTCGGTCGCGATGTCCATCAGCAGCGTCGTCGCCTCGGTCTCGCGCGCCACCCGCTCGGCCTCGTCGAGGGCCTCGCTGGCCCCCTCGGCGCCGGCCGCCGCCCGCGCCCGCGCGAGCGTCAGCATCGCCACCGGGTAGGTCCAGAGCATCTTCCGCTTGCCGGAGACGCGGGCGGCCTCCTCCGCCACCTCCAGCGCCTCCTCCTCGCGGCCGACCAGGATCAGGGCGCGGGCGCGGAGCTGGCCGCGCCATCCCTCCATCTCGCCGCCGTTGTCCATCGCCTCGCGGTAGAGCCGCTCCGAGGCCTCGATCGACTCCAGCGCCCCCTCGTGTTCCTCGGCGATCAGCTGCGTCCAGGCGAGGTTGGTGAGGGCGAGGCTGCGGGAGAAGACGTCGCCGAGCCGGTCGGTCAGCTCGACGTTGCGGCGGGCGATCGCCAGCGCCGCCTCCGGGTCCCGGCGGATCACCAGGCTCGCCTGGTTGCTGCGGATCCAGCTCGCCGTCTCCGGGTCGTCCTCCTCTAGGGCCGCCTCCAGCGCCCGCTCGAAGAGCTCCTCGGCCTCCTCGAATTCGAGCTTCTCGCGCCGCACCATCCCCTTGCCCATCAGGCCCCAGGCGATCGGGCTGCCGAGGACGATGTTGGCGCCGACCGAGCCGTCCTCGCCGACGATCTCGAGCATTTCGTCGAGGATGCGCTCGAAGCCCTCGAAGTCGGCGTTGCAGAGGTAGGCGTAGGCGCCGGCGCCCCGCACCGCCGCCCGCAGGTGGCGGTCGCCGGCCCGGTCGGCGAGCTCGACGGTCTCGCGCACCGCTTCGAGCCAGGTCGGGCCGTGGTGCTCCAGGCCGGGCCGCACCGCCGTCGCCACCTTCAGCAGCGCCAGCGAGTGCAGGTCGTCCCTCCGCGTCGCGATCTCCTCCGCCTCGGCGGCGAGCCGGTCCTGTTCGGAGCGGCTCATCCCGATCCGCCAGGCGTACTGCAGCTGCAGCAGCCGTGAGTGGATCGCCAGCGCCGCCGTCTCGTCGTCCTCCTCCAGCTCGCCGACCAGCTCCATCACCTGGTGCCAGAGCCCGAGCGCGTCGTGGGGGCGGCTGTGGCCGGCCCAGTGGGCGGCGCGGGCCGACCAGCGCGCGGCCTCCAGGGTCTCGCCGCCCTGGCGCAGGTGGTCGGCGATCAGGGCCGAGAGCTCGTCGAAGCGGTCCGGCGGGTTGAGCTCGATCAGCGCCCGCGCCGCGGCGGCGTGGGTCGCCGCCCGCTGTT
Organism: Solirubrobacterales bacterium; assembly: GCA_035318125.1. Taxonomy (GTDB): domain Bacteria; phylum Actinomycetota; class Thermoleophilia; order Solirubrobacterales; family 70-9; genus VAYN01. The sequence goes on from DATHFL010000102.1 coordinate 8,064, forward strand.
CGGCCAGCTGGGTGCCATAGGCGACCTCGCGGGTGAGCGGGTGGCGGAAGGCGAGCACCCGCTCCGGGTAGAGCTCGGCTTCGTAGAGGAAGCCGCCCTCGATCAGCTCGCGCAGCGCCGCCTCGATCGCGTCGGTGTCGAGCTCCGCCGCCATCCCCAGCGCCTCGCCCCCGACCTCCTTGCCCAGCACCGAGGCCACCTGCAGCAGCTGCTTGGCGTCGTGGCCGAGGCGGTCGATCCGCGCCGCCAGCACCGCCTGCACGGTGACCGGGACGCCAGCGCCGTCGATCGGTTTGGCGAGGCGGTAGGCGCCCCGCTCGCCCTCCAGGTACCCGGACTCGGCGAGCTCGCGGACGATCTCCTCGATGAAGAAGGGGTTGCCGCCGGTGCGCTCGTGGATCGGCTCGTCGAGGCCGTCGAGCGAGGGATCGTCGCCGGCGAGGTCGCGTAAGAGCTCGCGGGTGTGCTCCCGGCGCAGCGGCTCGAGCTCGATCTCCTCGAAGCAGCCCGACTCCGCCCAGGGCGCCGCGTACTCGGGGCGGTAGTTGAAGAGGACCAGGGTCCTGGTCCCGGCGAAGCCGTCGACCAGGCCCTTCAGCATCGCCTGGCTGCCCTCGTCGACCCAGTGCAGGTCCTCGAAGACGAGCGCCAGGGTCTTGCGCCGGTCCGGGTTGCTGGTCAGGCGGCAGAGGACTTCGGCAAGGGCCCGCTGCCGCCCCTCCGGGCTCATCTGGGGCACCGGCCGGTCGGGGTCGGGGACGCCGAGGAAGTCGAAGATCAGCGGCAGGTCGTCGGCGAAGCCGGTGTCCAGCAGCAGCGCCCGGCCGGCGATCTTCTCCCGCGCCAACTGCTCCGGATCGGCGTCGCCGATCCCGAAGAAGGAGCGCAGCATCTGCAGGATCGGCATGAAGGGGATCGACTTGCCGTGGGCCTGGCCCTGGGCCTCGAAGACCTCGATCCCGTCGCTGCGGCAGCGCTGGACGAACTCGTGGTAGAGCCGGCTCTTGCCGATCCCCGGTTCGGCGACGACGCCCACCGCGCTCGCCTCGCCGCCCTGCGCCCGCTGCAGCGCCTCTTCCAGCGACGCGATCTCGCGCTCGCGGCCGACGAAGCGCGAGAAGCCGCGCTCGCGGGCGAGGTCGAGGCGCGAGCGCGCCTGTCCCACTCCTGTCAGCTCGAAGACCCCGACCGGGCGGCTCGCTCCCTTGATCTCGAACTCGCCGAGGTCCTTGAGGTCGAGGAAGCCGCGCGCCAGCTCAGCGGTGCTCTCGGTCAGGTAGGCCCTGCCGGGCTCGGCCAGCGCCTCCATCCGCTGGGCGAGGCCGACGGTGTGGCCGATCGCGGTGTAGGAGCCCTCGCCGATCGCCCCCGCCACCACCTCGCCGGAGTTGATCCCGATCCGGGTCGAGAAGTTGAGCCCCTTCTCGCGCCGCAGCTCGGCCGCGTACTCGCTGACGTCGTCGAGCATCTGCAGCGCCGCGTAGCAGGCGCGCCGCGCGTGGTCCTCGTGGGCGATCGGGGCGCCGAAGATCGCCATGATCCCGTCGCCGGTGAACTTGTCGACGGTGCCCTCGAAGCGGGTCACGGTCTCGGCCAGCAGCGAGAAGAAGCGCTGCATGATCTTGCGCCACTCCTCCGGGTCCTCCTGCTCGGCGAGGTCCATCGAGCCGCTGACGTCGGCGAACAGGACCGTGACCTGCTTGCGCTCGGCGTCGTCCCTAATCGGTTCGTTCACGCCTGGCAAGGTTACGCCGATGGCCAAGGCGCCTTTGCAAACCATTGGTTTGCAAAGGCGCCAGGCGAGCGACTCGGGCGCGCTCTGTAGCCTCGGTCGATGCGATCCGTCCTCGTCACCGGAGCCTCGACCGGCATCGGCCGCGCCGCCGCCCTGCGGCTCGACGCCTCCGGCTGGCGGGTCTTCGCCGGGGTGCGGAGGGAGGAGGACGCAGCGTCTCTGCGGGCGGCGGGGTCGGAGCGGCTCACCCCGCTGATCCTCGACGTCACCGTCCCCGAGCAGATCGCCGCCGCCGCGGCGCGGATCGAGGCCGAGAGCGGGGGCGGACTCGACGGCCTCGTCAACAACGCCGGCGTCGCCGTCCCCGGGCCGCTGGAGACGGTCCCGCTGGACGATCTCCGCCACCAGCTCGAGGTCAACCTCGTCGCCTACGTCGCCGTCACCCAGGCGCTCTTGCCGCAGGTCCGCGAGGCCGAAGGGCGGATCGTCTTCATCAGCTCGATCGGCGGCCGCATCGCCTTCCCCTTCGGCGGTCCCTACCACGCCTCCAAGTTCGCGACTGAGGCGATCGGGGACGTGTTCCGCCAGGAGCTGCGCCCCTGGGGCCTCAAGATCTCGCTCGTCGAGCCCGGCTCGATCGACACCCCGATCTGGGAGCGCGGCCAGCGCAAGGGCGAGGAGATCGAGGCGAAATCGCCGCGGACCAGCCTGCTCTACGGCGCCGCGATCGAGAAGTTCCGCAAGGTGATCGAGGACACGGCGGAGCGGGGGATCGCGCCGGAGAAGGTCGCCAAGGCGATCGCCCACGCGCTGGAAGCGAAGCGGCCGAAGAGCCGCTACCTGGTCGGGCTCGACGCCAAGGCGCAGGCGCGGCTGAAGCCGCTGATCCCGACGCCGCTGTTCGACCGCATAGTCGCTCGCACCCTCGGGCTCTAGACGTCTTTAGCGCTCATATACTGAGGTCGCCCGATTGACTGGTCAATCAACGGAGGCCCTACGCAGTGCACGTAGCCGCGGTACAGCTGAACTCGAACGGGGACAAGGCGCGGAACCTCGATGCCGCCGAGCGGCTGGTGCGGGCGGCGGCTGGCGACGGCGCCGAATTCGTCGCCCTGCCGGAGAAGTGGAACCTGCTCGCCGGCGGCGAGGAACTGGTCGCCGGGGCGGAGCCGCTCGACGGGCCGAGCCTGGGCGCCGCCCGCGGCTGGGCGCGCGACCTCGGCATCCACCTGCTCGCCGGCAGCATCTCCGAGCGCGGGGAGGAGGGGGAGAAGGCGTCGAACACCTCGGTCCTGATCGGGCCCGAGGGCGACGACCTCGCCGTCTACCGCAAGATCCACATGTTCGACGTCGACGCCGGCGGCGTCTCCTACCGCGAGTCCGAGCACGAGCGCCCCGGCAGCGAACCGGTCCTCGCCCCCGTCGGGGACCTGCTCACGGGCCTGACCGTCTGTTACGACCTCCGCTTCCCGGAGCTGTTCCGGATCCTCGCCCTGCGCGGCGCTCGGCTGATCGCCGTCCCCTCCGCCTTCACCCTCGCCACCGGCCGCGACCACTGGGAAGTCCTGCTGCGGGCGCGGGCGATCGAGGACCAGGTCTTCGTCGTCGCCCCCAACCAGGTCGGCGAGGCGCCGCCGCACTACAGCTCCTTCGGCCACTCGATGATCGTCGACCCCTGGGGCACCGTCCTCGCGTCCGCGCCCGACGAGGAGTGCTTCGTCGCCGCCGAGCTCGACCTCGCCGAGCAGGACCGCGTCCGCGAGTCGCTCCCCTCGCTCGCCAACCGCCAGCCGGGGGCCTACGCCTGGCCGAAGGAGGGTCCCGCCTGATGGCGCAGGCACCGCCCGCCGACAAGCGCCGCCTCATCCTCGACGCCGCCGTCCGCGTCTTCGCCCGCCAGGGCTTCCACGCGACCCGCGTCTCCGACATCGCCGACGAGGCGGGGGTCGCCTACGGGCTCGTCTACCACTACTTCAGCTCCAAGGACGAGGTCCTGAACGAGCTCTTCAGCGAGCGCTGGTCGCTGCTGCTGGCGGCGATCGAGGAGGCCGACCGGACCGGCAGCGGACCGCGCGAGAAGCTCGCCGCCGTCGCCGGCTTCATCTTCGACTCCTACCGCCACGACCCCGAGCTGATGAAGGTGATCATCGTCGAGGTGACGCGAGCGGCGAACTCCTTCGGCCAGACGCACCTGGAGGAAATCCGCCGCGCGTACGAGTCGATCGCGAAGATCGTCGCCGACGGCCAGGCGAGCGGCGACTTCCGCGCCGACGTGGCGCCGATGTTCGCCTCGATGGCCTTCTACGGCGCGGTCGAGCAGCTGCTCTCGGGCTGGATCTTCGAGACGATCCCCGCCTCCGAGGCCGACTTCGACGAAGCGCGCGATCTCCTTGTCACGACGATCTGCGACGGGCTCGACCCGCGCTGAGATGGTTTACTGCCCACTTCCCATGGGGAAAGGTTTGGTCTAAGTGGATAACGAGCTGGTCAAGCGCCTCGTCTGGAGCGGCCTTCTGGCCGCGACCGGAGCCCTGGCGAGCATCGTCGCTTCGCGGGTCGCGGCGATCGCCTACCGCCGCTTCTACAACGAAGACCCGCCCGAGTAGGAGCGACGATGGCCGAGCCCATCCAGAACCCGCCGCCGATCCCGCCCCCCGGGCCGCCGCCACCGCCTGACGAGCGCTCGCTCGCCGACATCGTCGTCGAGGTCTCCGAGCACGCCTCGAGCCTGGTCCGCGAGGAGATCGAGCTGGCGAAGGCGGAGATCTCCGAGAAAGTCGGCAAGATCCTCCGCGGCTCCGCGGTTGGCGCCGCCGCCGGCGTCTTCGCCTTCCTGGCGGCGATCATGATCTTCCACGGTGTCGCCTGGCTGCTGGGCGAAGAACTGCTCGGCGGCAACATCTGGGCCGGCTACTTCGTCACCGCCGGCATCTTCCTGCTGATCGCCGCCCTCGCCGGCTTCATCGCCTTCCGGGCGTTGAAGGCCGGGGCGCCGCCGGTGCCCGAGCAGGCGATCGCGGAGGCGAAGCTGACCAAGGAGATGCTCGAAAAGGAGGCCTCGTGAGCACCGGTGCCCCAGGACGCTCCCCGGCGGAGATCCGCCGCGACATCGAGCTGCGGCGCCGCCAGCTCGGCACCTCGGTCGAGGCCCTGCGGGTCCGCGTCAACGAGCTGACCGACTGGCGCCGCCAGGTCGAGGACCACAAACAGCAGCTGATCGTCGCCGCCGCCGCGGTGGGTTTCCTCGTCGGCGTGCGGGCCATGATGCGGCGTAGACGGCGCGACTAGAAAGCGCTTCAGGCGACCAGCTCGGTGCGAACCGACCCCACGCCGAGCAGGCCCGGGCCGACGTGGGCGCCGAGAACGGGTCCGACCTCGGAGATGAAGGCGGGGTCGCAGCCGAAGATCTCGTAGCAGTCTTCGATCAGCGCGTCGGCGGTCTCCTTGTCCTGGATGTACTGGACGACCCAGCCGTCGGCGCCGGACTCGTGGCGCTGGCGGGCGTAGCCGCGCAGCCGCTCCAGCGAGCGGGCGCGGGTGCGGACCCGCTCGATCGGGGTGATCTCCTCTTCCAGGGTGAGGATCGGCTTGATCTTCAGGGCGCCGCCGATCCAGGCGCGGGCGCCGCCGATACGGCCGCCGCGGCGCAGGTACTCGAGGGTGTCGATCGCGAACCACATCTTCAGCGACTCGCGGGTCTCCTCGGCTCGGGCGAGGGCACCGGCTGCGTCGGCTCCAGCCGCTGCGGCCGAGGCCGCCCCGAGAGCGCAGAGGCCCATGCCGCCGGCGGCGGTGCGGGAGTCCATCAGGTGCAGGCGCTCGCCCCCCTTGCCCTCCTCGATCAGCCGCTCGCGCGCCTGCCCCGCCGCCTCGAAGGTGCCGGAGATGCCCGCGGAGATGTGGACCGAGACCACTTCCCTGCCTTCCGCCAGCAGCGGCTCGTAGACCGCGAGGAAGTCGCCGATCGAGGGCTGCGAGGTCGTCGCCCCGCTTTCGGACGCGCGCAGCCGCTCGTAGAAGTCGTCGTAGTCGGTGATCTCAGCCTCGCGCTCCTGCTTCCCGTCGACCGCGACGTAGAGGCTGATCGTCTCGATGCCCCGTTCCGCCAGCAGCGCGGTCGGCAGGTAGGCCGTCGTGTCGCAGACGACAGCGGTCTCGGCGGGCGAGCTCACGGAGCCGATTCTAGACGCGGAGACCAATCGAGTCGCCGGCCCGGTACTGGGTCAGTTTGAAATGGCCCCCATAGGGGCCTGATTCCGCTCTATCTTCGCCTGCGACAACTGAAGAAAGCGGCGGGGGCGCTGCGCTAACAGCCCCCCTGGCACCGAAAGGCGGAACCTTCCGATGCAGGCGAATCGTACGCGGCGGCACTGGCCTGCCGACCGCATCCCCCACCAGCGCGCGGTCATGGCACTCGCGTTGGAGATCTATCCCCGCCCTGGCGCACCATCCCCGAACTGGCTCGGGAGATCGGCCCCTCTGGGGCGCTGACGCGGGCAATCTTGGAGTTGATCGGCCTCGGGCTGCTCGAAAACCACGGCTCGGCAATCCGCCCCACCAAACCCATCGCCCAGTTCGAGCGGCTGGGGCTGCCGTGAGCCTCAAAGTACGGTTCAGCGCCAACCTGCGGCGGGTCCGGGCGCGAGCGGGAATCACCCAGACGGAACTCGGCCTCATGACCGAACTGCACCGCACCGAGATCAGCCTCTTGGAGAACGCGAAGCGGATGCCCCGCCTGGACACGCTCGTCAAACTCACGAGCGCCCTTGAATGCCGAGCCGACGAGCTGATCGAGGGCATGGTCTGGAAGCCCAACTTCCAGACCTA
>DATHFL010000103.1:0-22968 GCA_035318125.1 Solirubrobacterales bacterium
ACCCGCCGCGCCGCCGCCGTGAGGACCGCCGCGCCGCGGGCCCTTGGGCAGCCGCGGCTGCGGGCGGCGCCGCTTGAAGCTGCCGCCGTCCTCGTCGGTCGCCGCCTCCGGTTCGTCGTGCTGCTTGGCCGCCCACCAGACGAGCCAGAGCGATCCCAGAACCGGGATCTTCAGCACCACGAGCAGGAAGAAGATCGGCCAGAACCCCGTCACGTGCCTCAGTGTAGGCGCCTTTGCAAACCACCGGTTGGCAAAAGAGCCTTGCCTCAGCTGAGCGAGAGTGCCCAGTCCTCGAGCGCGGCGACTTGCGCCTCCTCGAGCCCGAGATGCGGCTCGGTGGGGACGAGCAGCGTCGGCGCCTCGCGCCGCTCGGCCCACTCGTAGCAGCTGTCGTCGAAGTTGTCGTCGATCCAGGCGATCGCCCGCTCGGCGGCGTAGGCCTCCATCCCCGTCAGCTTCCAGTGGGCGCCGCCGCTGCGGGCGGCGACGTCGAAGGAGATATGGGGCAGCTCCGGCAGCCCCAGCAGCTCCGGCAGATAGAAGTTCGCTTTGTCCTCCCAGCCGCTCGCCCAGACCAGCTCGAAGCGCTCCGACAGCCGCAGCAGCCGCTCGCCCGCCGGCAGCGAGATGCAGTGCGGGATCCCGTCGACCAGCTGGATCCGGGTCAGCTCCGGCCGCTCCTCGAACCCGAAGAGGCTGATCACGCCGTCGATGTCGACGGCCAACAGCGGTCTAGACAAGTCCGAACTACGGAGAGGCTCTGAGGGAGTGGCTGGCAAGGATGCAGGGAGCGAGGTGAGGGGAGCGCACTTCGGTGCGTGACCCGATCCGAGCGACTGAAGACGCCGCCAGGCGCTTCCTCAGAGCCTCACCACCGATAGTGAGCAAACGCTTTATTTGCCTGCGCCATGCGGTATATGTCGTCTTTCCGCTTCCAGGCGCTGCCCTGCTGCTGGTTGGCGTCGAGGATCTCGGCGGCGAGGCGCTCGGCCATCGAGTACTCGCGGCGCTGGCGGGCGAACTGGACCAGCCAGCGGACCGCGAGGGTGCGGGCGCGGCGGGAGGGAACCTCGACCGGAACCTGGTAGGTGGCGCCGCCGACGCGGCGGGAGCGGACCTCGAGCACCGGGGTCAGCTGTTTGATCGCCGCCTCCAGCGTCTCCACCGGGTCCTCGCCGGTGCGCTCGCCGACGATCTCGAGGCTGTCGTAGACGAGCCGCTCGGCGAGGCTCTTCTTGCCGTCGACCATGACCTTGTTGATCACCTGCTGGACGAGGCGGTTGCGGTGCCTGGCGTCCGGTTCGATCGGCCGGATCTGTGCAGCGGAGCGGCGGGGCATTACGAAGCTTTGACGCCGTAGCGGGAGCGGGCTTGCTTGCGGTCGGAGACGCCGGCGGCGTCGAGGGTGCCGCGGACGACCTTGTAGCGGACGCCCGGCAGGTCCTTCACACGACCACCCCTGATCAGGACCACCGAGTGCTCCTGCAGGTTGTGTCCCTCGCCGGGGATGTAGGTGGTGACCTCCATGCCGTTGGTCAGCCGCACACGGGCGATCTTGCGCAGGGCCGAGTTCGGCTTCTTCGGCGTCACCGTCGCGACGCGGGTGCAGACGCCGCGCCGCTGCGGGGCGGCTACGCGCTTCTTGCGACCCTGGCCCGACTTGAGGCCCGGCGTCGTGGTCTTCTTCTTCGGGCGCTTGCGGCCCTTCCTGACGAGCTGATTCGTATTCGGCACGGCCGCGCATAGTAGAGGAGTCCGGCGAAAACCATCCCCCCGGCCGCGGCGAGCTCGGCGAAGAAGCCATCCTCGAGCACCGCCGTGGCCCCGGCGAAGCGCGAGGTCTGGGCGCCCTCGTCGAGTCCCCGGGGGAGGTCGACGAGGAGGATCACGGCGAGCGAGAGGAGGCCGAGGGCGGCGACGGCGAGCCCGAGTTTGCGGCGCTCGCGCCGCAGCGCCAGCGCTCCCAGGACGATCGCCAGCAGCCCCAGCGGGACCAGCAGGTAGGCGTGGGCCTCGCCGGCGGTGCGGACCGCGACCGTCGGCGCTTTCGCGACGTCGGGGAGGCCGGCGTAGCCCGGCTGGCCGACCTCGACCCCGCGGTAGTCGATGAACTGGGAGGCGACGAGGCAGGCGCCGGCGGCGATCAGCACCGCCGCCGCGGCCCGGGCCGGGGCGATCACCTCGCTGGCGGCGGTCGCCGCTCGCACCAGCAGGGCGCAGAGCCCCCGCACGGCCCGCTCGCCGGCGGCGAGGGCGTGGAAGAAGAGGGCGAGGACGGGACGGAGCAGCGGCCAGAGGAACGCCCAGGCCCGGCGGGCGCCCAGCCGCAGGTAATGGCGCGCTTGCAGCAGCAGCGGATAGGCCCGCTCCAGCCCCCGGTTGCCGGCCCGATCGACCTGTCGCGACCAGCGGCGAAGCGCTGCTATCATCGCCCGTCGCTCAGGCAGTTTTGGCAGTTTTTTCGCAGGACGCTTCGCCGGGCCCGCAGGGGCCTTTTTTTGCGGCTTATCACGACTACTCGATCTAGGAACCATGGCACGCAGCTTTCCACTAGAGAAAACCCGGAACATCGGGATCATGGCGCACATCGACGCCGGTAAGACGACGACGACCGAGCGCATCCTCTACTACACCGGCCGAACCCACAAAATGGGCGAGGTTCACGAGGGCGCTGCCGTCATGGACTGGATGGAACAGGAGCAGGAGCGCGGGATCACGATCACCTCGGCCGCGACCGCCTGCGAGTGGAAGGACCACCGGATCAACATCATCGACACGCCTGGCCACGTCGACTTCACGGTCGAGGTCGAGCGCAGCCTCCGCGTGCTCGACGGCGCGATCGCCGTCTTCGACGCCGTCGCCGGCGTCGAGCCGCAGTCGGAGACCGTCTGGCGCCAGGCCGACAAGTACGGGGTTCCCCGCTTCGCCTACATCAACAAGATGGACCGCACCGGCGCCGACTTCTTCAACTCGGTGCAGACGATGACCGACCGGCTCGGCGCCCACCCGCTGCCGATCCAGCTGCCGATCGGGGCGGAGGAGAACTTCAAAGGCGTCGTCGACCTGGTGAAGATGAAAGGGCTGATCTGGACCGACGAGCTCGGCGCCGCCTACGAGGAAATCGAGATCCCCGACGACCTCACCGACCAGGCCGAGGAATACCGGACCAAACTGATCGAAGCCTGCGCCGACTACGACGAAGAGCTGATGGAGGCCTTCCTCGGCGAGGAAGAGATCCCGCAGGACAAGCTGATCGCCTCGCTGCACGAGGCGACCCTCTCCACCAAGATCACCCCTGTCCTCTGCGGCACCTCGTTCAAGAACAAGGGCGTGCAGCCGCTGCTCGACTCGATCGTCGAACTGCTGCCCTCGCCGCTCGAGGTGCCGCCGGTCACCGGCGTCGTTCCCGCCGGCAAGGGACAGGCGGAGGACGTCGAGGACACGCGCGAGGCGAGCGACAGCGCTCCCTTCTCCGCCCTCGCCTTCAAGGTCATGTCCGACCCCTACGTCGGCAAGCTCACCTACTTCCGCGTCTACTCGGGCAAGCTCGAGAAAGGCGGCCGCGTCCTCAACGTGAAAACCGGCAAGACCGAGCGGATCGGGCGCCTGCTGATGATGCATGCGAACAGCCGCGAGGAGATCGACGAGTGCCACGCGGGCGACATCTGCGCCGGCGTCGGCCTCAAGGACACCGGGACCGGCGACACCCTCGCCGCCCCCGACGCCCCGATCGCGCTGGAGAGCATCGAATTCCCCGAGACCGTGATCGCGGTCGCGATCGAGCCGAAGACCAAGGCCGATCAGGAGAAGATGGGCAACGCCCTCGCCCGGCTTGGCGAGGAGGACCCGACCTTCAAGATCGAATCGGACGAGGAAACCGGCCAGACCCTGATCCACGGGATGGGCGAGCTCCACCTCGAGGTGATCGTCGACCGGATGCTGCGCGAGTTCAAAGTCGAGGCCAACGTCGGCAAGCCGCAGGTGGCCTACCGCGAGACGATCCGCAAGCGAGTCGAGAAGGTCGTAGCGCGGTTCGTGCGCCAGACCGGCGGCCGCGGCCAGTTCGGTCACGTCGTCATCAACCTCGAGCCGGCGCCCGGCGAGGGCTTCGAGTTCGAGAACAAGATCAAGGGCGGCGTCATTCCCGGCGAGTTCATCGGCCCAGCCGAGCAGGGGATGCGCGAGGCGCTGGAAAACGGGGTCAAGGCCGGCTACCCGATGGTCGACGTCAAAGTCGAACTGGTCGACGGCTCCTACCACGACGTCGACTCCTCGGAGATGGCCTTCAAGATCGCCGGTTCGATGGCGATCCAGGAGGGCGCCCGCAAGGCGAACCCGGTCCTGTTGGAGCCGGTGATGGCGGTCGAGGTGGTCACCCCCGAGGACTTCCTCGGCGACGTGATCGGCGACCTCTCGCGGCGCCGCGGCAAAGTCCAGGGCCAGGACCAGCGCGGCAACGCCCTCGCCGTCCAGGCTTACGTCCCGCTCGGCGAGATGTTCGGCTACGCGACCGAACTGCGGTCGATGACCCAGGGCCGGGCGACCTACACGATGCAGTTCGAGCGCTACGAGGAGGTCCCCTCGAACATCGCCGAGGAGATCGTCGAGCACCGCTCAGGCGACCCGGTGGGTGCAGCCTCATGAGGCCAACCGCGGACGGGCGCTGAACCTGGCTATATTTCCCAGGTTGCCCGCAGGCAGGCACAGCCTTCTGCGGAAAGTCCGCCCACGAGACTCAAGCAGCTAGATCAGACAGAACACGACTGCGAAAGGCGAAACGGAGAGAGATGTCCAAGGAGAAATTCGAGCGCGATAAGCCGCACGTAAACGTCGGCACCATCGGTCATATCGACCACGGCAAGACGACGCTGACGGCTGCGATCACGAAAACGCTCTCCACCGTGGGCGGTGCAGAGGCTCATAGCTTCGAGGAGATCGACAACGCTCCGGAGGAGAAAGAACGCGGCATCACGATCGCGACCTCCCACGTCGAGTACGAGACCGACAACCGGCACTACGCCCACGTCGACTGCCCCGGCCACGCCGACTACGTGAAGAACATGATCACCGGCGCGGCGCAGATGGACGGCGCGATCCTGGTCGTCTCCGCCGCCGACGGCGTCATGCCGCAGACCCGCGAGCACATCCTGCTCGCCCGTCAGGTCAACGTCCCGCACGTGGTCGTCTTCCTCAACAAGATCGACCAGGTCGACGACGAGGAGCTGGTCGAGCTGGTCGAGGAGGAGGTCAAGGACCTGCTCAACGAGTACGACTTCCCGGGCGACGAGACGCCGATCATCAAAGGCTCGGCGCTGAAGGCGCTGGAAGGCGACGAGGAAGCCCAGAAAGCGGTCTTCGACCTCGCCGCCGCCCTCGACTCCTACATCCCGGAGCCCGTCCGCGAGCTCGACAAGCCCTTCCTGATGCCGATCGAGGACATCTTCTCGATCACCGGCCGCGGCACCGTCGCCACCGGCCGGATCGAGCAGGGCGTCGTCAACACCGGCGACGAGGTCGAAATCGTCGGCATCCACCCGGAGACGAGCAAAACCACCGTCACCGGGGTGGAGATGTTCCGCAAGATCCTCGACGAGGGTCAGGCGGGCGACAACGTCGGCTGCCTCCTCCGCGGTACCAAGCGCGAGGAGATCGAGCGCGGCCAGGTTCTCTGCAAGCCGGGCTCGATCACGCCGCACACCAAGTTCAAAGCCGAGGTCTACTGCCTGAAGAAGGAGGAGGGTGGTCGCCACACTCCGTTCTTCTCCGGCTACCGGCCTCAGTTCTACTTCCGGACCACCGACGTGACCGGGATCGCCAACCTCCCCGAGGGGACCGAGATGGTGATGCCGGGCGACAACGTCGAGATGACGATCGAGCTGATCCAGCCGATCGCCATGGACCAGGGCCTGCGGTTCGCCATCCGCGAGGGTGGCCGCACCGTCGGCTCGGGCGTCGTCTCCGAGATCACCGAGTAGCGACGCCACCGGGACGGGCACCCGCCCGTCCCACTCGCCTCCGGGCGAGAGACAACTGCAAGGACATACGACCGGGGCGGCGCCCCACCAAATGGGGCCCCGCCCTCTTTGCGCGGTAAGCGAAGAAAGAGAAAGACAGGAAACGGCAGCAAAGTGGCAACCATCGCGGCACAGAAAATCCGAATCCGGCTGAAGGCGTACGACCACGACGCCATCGATCGGGCTGCTCGCGAGATCGTCGAGACGGCGGAGCGCACCGGCGCCACCGTCTCCGGTCCGGTGCCGCTGCCGACCGAGAAAAACGTCTACTGCGTGATCCGCTCGCCGTTCAAGGACAAGGACTCGCGCGAGCACTTCGAGATCCGCACCCACAAGCGGCTGATCGACATCCTCCAGCCGTCGCCGAAAACCGTCGACTCGCTGCAGCGGCTGGACTCGCTGCCGGCGGGCGTCGACATCGAGATCAAGCTCTAGGTGCGACGGTGGCGGCGATCCTCGGCAAGAAGCTCGGCATGACGCAGGTCTTCCGCGAGGACGGCAGCGTCGTGCCGGTGACCGTGGTCGAAGCCGGTCCCTGCAAGGTGACCGCGGTCCGCGACTCCGAGCGCGACGGCTACCGGGCCGTGCAGCTGGCCTTCGGCGAGGTCAAGCAGGGCAAGCTCAGCAAGGCCGAGGAAGGCCACCTGAAGAAGGCCGGCGCGGCGCCGATGCGCCACCTGGTCGAGTTCCGCGACGAGGACCTCGGCACCGAGGAGGGCCCGAAGGTGGGCGACGACGTCACCGTCGCCGGCTTCGAGGCCGGCCAGAAGGTCAAGGTCGCCGGGATCTCGATCGGCAAGGGCTTCCAGGGCGGGATCAAGCGCCACAACTTCAGCCGCGGCCCGGTCAGCCACGGCTCCCACAACGTCCGCGCTCCCGGCTCGATCGGCGCCAGCGCCTTCCCCGCCCGCGTCTTCAAAGGGATGCGGATGCCGGGGCAGATGGGCAACAAGCGGGTGACCCAGAAGGGGCTCGAAATCGCCGACGTCGACGCCGAGCGCAACCTGCTGCTGATCAAGGGCTCGGTGCCCGGCTCCCGCAACGGGATCGTCGAGGTGAGGACCGATGGCTAGCGCCAAAGCCACCGTGCTCGGCAAGACGACCAAAGCCGACCTGCCGAAGGAGCTCTTCGCCGAGCCCTTCCACCAGTCGCTGGTGCACGAGGCCGCCCGCGCCGACCTGGCCGCACGCCGCCGCGGCACCGCCTCGACCCTGACCCGCGGCGAGGTCTCCTTCACGACCGCCAAGGCCTGGCGCCAGAAGGGCACCGGCCGCGCCCGCGTCGGCTCGCTCGGCGTCCCCAACCGCTTCGGCGGCGGCGTCGCCTTCGGCCCGAAGCCGCGCAAGTACACGGTCAAGGTCAACCGCAAAGCGCGCCGGCGGGCGATGCGCTCGGCCCTCTCGGTCCACGCCGAGCGCGGTTCGGTCGCCGTCCTCGACGCCTCAACCTTCGAGACCCCCTCGACCAAGACGGCCGCGCAGGCGCTGGCCAAATGGGGCGCCAAGGGCTCGCTGCTGGTGATCGTCACCGCCGAGGAGGTCGGGGCGATGAAGAGCTTCCGCAACCTGCCCCGCACCCAGGTGCTCGAGGTCGGCGCCGCCGGCGTCGCCGACGTGATCGGCGCCGCCTCGGTGGTCGTCTCCGAAGCAGCGCTGGAGACCCTGAAGGAGAGGCTCGGCTGATGGACGCGCGCACGATCCTCATTCGCCCGGTGATCTCGGAGAAGAGCTACGCCCTGATCGCCGAAGGCAAGTACACGTTCCGGGTCGACGACCGCGCCCACAAGACCCAGATCGCGCAGGCGATCGAAGAGGTCTTCGGGGTCGACGTTGCCGCGGTGCGGACCGCGAAGGTGCGCTCGAAGCCGAAGCGCCGCGGCCTCACCAAAGGCCGTAGCCGCGCCTGGAAGAAGGCGATCGTCCAGCTCGCCCCGGGCGAGCGAATCGAGTTGTTCGAGGGCGCCGAGACCGCCTAGGGAGCCAGAGATGCCGAACCGCAAGACCAAACCGACCAGCCCCGGCCGCCGCTTCGCGACCTACCCGCTGCGCGAGCAGCTGACCGCCTCGGAGCCCGAGCGCAAGCTGACCGAAGGGCTGAAAAAGTCCGGTGGCCGCAACGCCAACGGCCGCGTCACCGCCCGCCACCGCGGCGGCGGCGCCAAGCGGCGCTACCGCAAGATCGACTTCAAGCGGCTGAAGGACGGTGTGCCCGCGAAGGTGGCCTCGATCGAGTACGACCCCAACCGCACCTGCTACATCGCCCTGGTCCACTACGCCGACGGCTTCAAGGACTACATCCTCGCGCCGTCGCAGCTCGCGGTCGGCGACATCGTCAAATCGGGCCCCGAGGCCGACATCAAACCGGGCCACGCGATGGAGCTGGGCCAGATGCCGACCGGCACCATCGTCCACAACGTCGAGCTGATCCCCGGCCAGGGCGGCAAGCTCGGCCGCTCCGCCGGCACCTCGATCCAGCTGGTCGCGAAGGAGGGGGAGATGGTCACCCTGCGGCTGCCGTCCTCGGAGATGCGGCTGGTCCGCGCAGAGTGCCGCGCGACCGTCGGCACGCTCTCCAACGCCGAGCACCAGAACCTCAAGGTCGGCAAGGCCGGTCGCAGCCGCCACAAGGGCAAGCGCCCGCAGAGCCGCGGCGTTGCGATGAACCCCGTCGACCACCCGCACGGCGGCGGCGAGGCGCACCACACTCCCGGCGGCCACCCGGTCACCCCGTGGGGCAAGCCGACGCTCGGCTACCGCACCCGCAAGAAGGGCAAGCAGTCCGACCGCTACATCGTCCGCGGCCGTCGCCGCGGCAAGAAGAAGGGCCGGTAGACCATGGGTAGATCGACGAAAAAGGGCCCGTGGGTCGAGGAGCGTCTGATGGGGCGGATCGCGGCGCTGAACGAGGCCGGCAACAAACAGATGGTGAAAACCTGGTCGCGGACCTCGACGATCTTCCCGGAGATGGTCGGCCACACGATCGCCGTCCACGACGGCAAAAAACACGTCCCGGTCTTCATCTCGGAGTCGATGGTCGGCCACAAGCTCGGCGAGTTCGCGCCGACCCGCACGTTCCGCTCGCACGGGGGCGGTAAGGACTAGCGATGGCCGACGAGAAAAAAGACAAAAAAGCGGCGAAAGGCACCAAAAAAGCCGCCGCCGCGAAAAAAGACTCGAAAGCCAAAAAAGCTCCGGCAAAAAAAGCCGGCGAGAAAAAAGCTGCTGCCAAAAAAGCACCCGCGAAAAAAGAGACCGCGGCCAAAGGCAAAGAGAAAAAAGCCGAGGGCAAAAAAGCTGCTGCGAAAAAAGAGCCGGCGAAAAAAGCCGCTCCGAAAGCCAAAGCGAAAGCTCCGGCGGCGCCGCCGGTCGTCAAAGCCAGCGCCCGCTACGTGCGGATCGCCCCGCGCAAGGCGCGGCTGATCGCCGACCAGGTGCGCGGCATGCACATCGAAAAGGCCCGGGCGCTGCTGCAGTTCTCGCCCCGCGGCGCCGCTCACCCGATCCACAAGCTGATCAACTCCGCTGCCGCCAACGCGGAAAACAACCACGACCTGATCGGCGACGAGATGCGCGTCTCCTCGATCACCGTCGACGAGGGGCCGACCCTGCGCCGCTTCCGCCCCCGGGCGATGGGCCGGGCGACCCCGATCAACAAGCGAACCAGCCACATCCGTGTGGCCCTGACCCCAGCGGAAGACTAGGAGAAGCCTGATGGGACAGAAGATCCACCCCGAGGGTTTCCGCGTCGGCTACATCCACGACTGGAAGTCGAATTGGTACGAGGACAAAAACTTCGCCGACGTTCTCCAGGAAGACCTGCAGATCCGGGACCACATCGTCAACAAGCTCTCGCACGCCGGCCTCTCGGACATCACGATCGAGCGCCGCGGCGAGGTCGCGGTCGACATCCACACCGCGCGGCCGGGCATCGTGATCGGCAAGTCGGGCAGCGAAGTCGACGCCCTGCGCAAGGAGTTGCACAAGCTCACCGGCAGCCCGGTGAAAGTCAACATCCGCGAGGTCAAGCGCCCCGAGCTCGACGCCAAGCTGGTCGCCCAGTCGATCGCCGAGCAGCTGCAGAACCGGGTGGCCTTCCGGCGGGCGATGAAACGCGCCCTCACCTCGGCGATGCGCTCCGGCGCCAAGGGGGTCAAGGTCCAGGTCTCCGGCCGCCTCGGCGGTGCCGAGATGGCGCGGACCGAAAGCTACTCCGACGGCCGCGTGCCGCTGCACACCCTGCGCGCCGACATCGACTACGGCTTCTTCGAGGCCCGCACCACCACCGGGCGGATCGGCGTCAAATGCTGGATCAACAAGGGCGAGGTGATGCCGGAGGGATTCCGCTCCGAGCTGACCTCCACCGATGGCGAGCCGCAGGGCCAGAGCGGTCGCGGCGGCGGTCGCCGTGACGATCGTGGCGGCGGCGGACGCGGGCGTGGCCCCGGCGGCGATCGAGGCGGCCGCGGTGGCGGCGGGCGTGGCCCCGGTGGCGGTCGTGGACCCGGCGGCGACCGTGGCGGTCGCGGCGGGCGCGGCGGAGGTGGTCGCTGATGTTGATGCCGAAACGGGTCAAGCACCGCAAACAGTTCCGTGGCCGCATGCGCGGCAACACCAAGGGCGGCAGCAGCGTCGCCTTCGGCGAGTACGGGATCAAGGCGCTCGAGCGCGGCTGGATCACCAACCGTCAGATCGAGGCCGCCCGTGTGGCGATGACCCGCAAGATCAAACGTGGCGGCAAGGTCTGGATCAACGTCTTCCCCGACAAGCCCTACACGAAAAAGCCCGCCGAGACGCGGATGGGCTCCGGCAAGGGCAACCCCGAGGGCTGGGTCGCCGTCGTCAAGCCGGGCAAGGTGATGTTCGAGCTGGCGGGCGTGCCCGAGGAGTTGGCGCGCGAAGCGCTGCGCCTGGCCGGTCACAAGCTTCCGGTGAAAACCAAATTCGTCATGCGCGAGGGGGTCGGCGAGTGATGAAGGCTGCCGAGGTCCATAACCTCAAAGACGACGAGCTGGTGGCGAAGCTGATCGACGCCAAGCAGGAGGCCTTCAACCTGCGCTTTCGGCACGCGACCGGCGAGCTTGAGAACACCGCCCGGCTCGGTGCGGCCAAGAAGGACATCGCCAGGCTGCTGACCGTGGCCAAGGCACGAGGCATTGACGTGGAGAAAGAGACGCGACGGATATGAGCGACGACGAGACGAAAAAAGAAGAGACGACTGAGCAGGAGCCGCAGGACGAGACGCCGCAGGACGAGGGCGCTGAGGCCGCGGGTCCTGTCTCCGATACGTCCTCCGCGCCCGATGGCGCGGACGACGTATCGTCGCCACCCGCCGCAGAGGCGTCGGAGGGCGACGCCGAGGAGGCTCCTGCCGAGGAAGCTGCTGAGGATGAGGCTCCGGCGGAGGAGGCTGTCGCCGAGGCGCCTGCGGAGGATGGGGGGGATGCCCCTGCCGCTGAAGAGGCTGCTGAGCCGAATCCTGAGGACGAGTTGCCTTGGAAGGAGCGGCGCAGGTTGGCTAAATCGCGGCGGCAGCCGCGCAAGGCCGGCCCCTCCGGTCCTGAGGAGCGGAAGGCTGTGCGGCTCGAGGGGCGCAAGCGCAGGGCGGAGCTGCGGCGGAAGCAGCGGGCGGCGGCGAAGACCGCTCGTACCGCCGGCACCGGGACGCCGCCGGCCGAGCGCGAGTCGAACGCGGCCAAGGTGCGGCAGGGGATCGTCGTCTCCAGCAAGGGCGACAAATCGATCACCGTCCGCATCGACATCGCCCGTCGTCACCGCAGCTACGAGAAGATCGTCCGCAGCTCGACCAAGCTGCACGCCCACGACGAGCGCAACGAGGCCGGCGAGGGCGACGTGGTCCGCGTGATCGAGACCCGGCCGCTGTCGAAGACCAAGCGCTGGCGCCTGGTCGACGTGGTGGAGAAGGCGAGGTAGGGCGATGATCCAGCAGGAGTCCAGGCTCAAGGTCGCCGACAACTCGGGCGCCCGCGAGCTGCTTTGCATCAGGGTCAAGGGCGGCTCTCACCGCCGCTACGCCAGCGTCGGCGACGTGATCACGGCGACGGTGAAATCGGCCAGCCCGCAGGGCGGCGTCCGCAAGGGCGAGGTCGTGCAGGCGGTCGTCGTTCGCACCCGCAAGCCGCTCAGCCGCCCCGACGGCACCTACATCTCCTTCGACGAGAACGCCGCCGTCTTGATCGACCCGGCCAGCAACAACCCCCGCGGGACCCGCATCTTCGGCCCGGTGGCGCGCGAACTGCGCGATCGCAACTTCATGAAAATCATCTCGCTCGCCCCGGAGGTGCTCTAGCCGTGGCCAAGTCCATGCGCATCCGCACCGACGACCAGGTCGTCCTGGTCAGCGGCAAGGACGCCGGCAAGACCGGCCGCGTCGTCCGCACCGACCCGAAACGGCGTCGCGTCTACGTCGAGGGCTTGAACATCATCAAGCGCCACGAACGGCCGCGCTCGCAGAGCGACCTGAAAAACCCCCAGGCCGGGGGCATCGTCGAGATGGAGGGGCCGATCGACGTCTCCAACGTGATGCTGCTCGATCCCAAAGACAACAAACCGACCCGCGTCGGCGTCCGCGTCGACAAAGGCGGCAAGCGGGTCCGCTACGCGAAGCGGACCGGAAACGAGATCGGCTGATGGAGGCGACCGCGACCCCGACCTCGCAGGCGGCCCCGCCGCCGCGCCTGCGCGAGCGCTACGAGCAGGAGATCCTGCCGGCGCTGACCAAGAAATTCGGCTACTCGACGCCGATGGAGGTCCCGCGCTTGGAGAAGATCACCCTCAACATGGGCCTCGGCACCGAGAAACAGGACAAACGCTCCTTCGAAGCCGCCCAGCAGCAGCTGGCGACGATCGCCGGCCAGTACCCGAATGTGCGCCGGGCGCGCAAGTCGGTTGCTTCCTTCAAGCTGCGCGAGGGGATGCCGGTCGGCGTCTCGGTGACCCTGCGCCGGGCCCGGATGTGGGAGTTCCTCGACCGCCTGATCTCGATCGCGGTGCCGCGGATCCGCGACTTCCGCGGCCTCAACCCGCGCTCCTTCGACGGCCGCGGCAACTACTCGATGGGCGTCAAGGAGCAGCTGATCTTCCCCGAAATCGACTACGACTCGATCGACGTCGTGCGGGGACTGGACGTGACGATCACGACTTCCGCTAAAACTGACCTCGAGGCTTTCGAGCTGCTGCTCGGGCTGGGGATGCCTTTCGCCCAGGAGGGCCGTCCCGGTCAGGCCGAGCGCGAAGCGAAGGAAAAGGAAGCCGAAGAGGAGCAGCGCAAAGAGGAAGCCCGCCAGAAGGCCGAAGTCGAACAGGCGGCCCTCGAGCAGCTGAAAGAGGAGAACCCGGAGGCCTACGCCAAGCCCGAAGCCGAAGACGAGGGCGAGGGCGACGCCGAGGGCGGAGACGAAGAGGCCGGCGAGCCGGCCGAGGAGAGTTCTGACAATGGCTAAGACTTCAATGAAGGTCAAGCAGGCGCGCAAACCCAAGTTCAAAACGCGCAGCTACAACCGCTGCCGTCGCTGCGGGCGCCCGCGTGCGTACCACCGCAAATTCGGCCTCTGCCGGATCTGCCTGCGCGAGGCCGCCCACGAGGGGTACATCCCCGGGATGACCAAGTCGAGCTGGTAGGACAAAAGACGATGCAGACCGACCCGATCGCCGATTACCTGACCCGCATCCGCAACGCGATTCGCGCTGGCCACGACGAGGTGGAGATCCCCTTCTCCAGCCTCAAGATCGAGCTGTCCCGGATCCTCAAGGAGCAGGGCTACATCAAAGACTTCAGCCGCAAGCCGGCTGCCGTCGGCGAGTCGATCAACGTCGAGCTCAAGTACACCGAGGAGCGCCAGCCGGTGATCCTCGGGATCGAACGGGTCTCGCGTCCCGGCCGCCGCCGCTACGTCGACCACAAGAACGTCCCCCGCGTCCAGGGCGGGACCGGCACCGCGATCGTCAGCACCTCGGCGGGCGTGATGACCGGCCACGAAGCCCGCGCCAAGGGAGTCGGCGGCGAGGTAGTCGCCTACGTCTGGTGAGCAGATGAGCCGAATCGGAAGAAAGCCCGTCCCCGTCCCCGACGCCGTCACGGTGGAGATCGCCCCTGGCAACATCGCCGTCAAGGGGCCGAAGGGGGAGCTGCAGCAGAGCCTCTCGCCCGACATGGCCGTCGCGCAGGAGGACGGCGTCGTCACCGTCGCCCGTCCCACCGACCGCGGCGAGCACCGGGCCCTGCACGGGCTCACCCGCAGTCTGATCGCGAACATGGTCGAGGGCGTCACCAACGGCTTCGAGAAGCGGCTGGAGATCCAGGGCGTCGGCTACCGCGCCGCCCTGAAGGGGAAGAACCTCGAGCTCGCGCTCGGCTTCTCGCACCCGGTCGCGATCGACGCGCCGGAGGGGATCGACTTCGAGGTCCCCCAGCCGACCGAAATCATCATCAAGGGCATCGACAAGCAGCTCGTCGGCCAGGTCGCCGCGGACATCCGCAAGCGCCGTCCGCCGGAGCCCTACAAGGGCAAGGGCATCCGCTACAAGGACGAGCAGGTCATGCGGAAGGTGGGTAAGCGCGCATGACGGTCCTCACCAAGCGCCAGCGCCGGCTCAAACGGCGCCGCCGGGTCCGCGCCCGGGTCAGAGGTACGGCCGAGCGGCCGCGGCTCTCGGTCTACCGCTCCAACAAGGGCGTCTTCGCCCAGCTCATCGACGACACCAAGGGCCACACGGTGGCCGCGGTCAACTGGATCGAGCCGGATCTGCGCAAGCTCAGCGCCTCCGAGCAGGCGAAGAAGGCCGGCGAACTGCTGGCCGAGCGGGCGAAGGGCGCCGGCGTCGAGACCTGCGTCTTCGATCGCGGCGGCTACCAGTACCACGGCCGCGTCAAGGCGCTGGCCGAGGGCGCACGCGAGGGGGGGTTGGCCTTTTAAATGACCAGCCCCGCCGCCCCGCACGCTCGGATGACGTCCGTGGCACTTCGCATCTCTGCGTCCTCGGGCTCGCCTGTGGCTCCACCACAGGCTTCGCCCTGCGTCCTTGAGCTGCTCGGCCACGGCCGCCCCCGGTCGCACGTGGCGGCGGGGCTGGTCATTAATTCCGCTACGGTGGGCCGCTGCTGATGAAGGGAATGGACGTCAAAAACGTGGAAACGGTGAGCCCGCGCGGGCTTGACCTGCAGGAGCGGGTGATCGAGATCAACCGCGTCGCCAAGGTGGTCAAGGGCGGCCGTCGCTTCTCCTTCACCGCGCTCGTCGCCGTCGGCGACGAGGAGGGCGTGGTCGGGATCGGCTACGGCAAGGCCCGCGAGGTTCCGCTGGCGATCCAGAAGGGCGTCGAGGACGCCCGCAAGAACTTGATCCGCGTGCCCAAATACGGGAACACGATCACCCACCGCATCATCGGCCGCTTCGGCGCCGGCCACGTCGTCCTGCGCCCGGCCAGCCCCGGTACCGGGGTGATCGCCGGCGGCGGCGTTCGCGCCGTGCTCGAGCTGGGTGGGGTGCGCGACGTGCTGACCAAGAGCATCGGGACGCAGAACCCGATCAACCTCGTCAAGGCGACGATGGACGGCTTGGTTCGTCTGCGGCGGCCTGAGGATGTGGCTGAGCTGCGGGGACTCACGATTACCCAGGTGCTTGGGATGGACGGCAACGGGGCCGCGGGGGCGGCGGGTCCTGTCTCCGATGAGTCCTCCGCGCCCGGTGGCGCGGACGACTCATCGTCGCCACCCGCCGCAGAGGCCGCGCCGGCTGACGCTCAAGGGGCGGAGGCCGAGAAACAAGCTCCGGTCCAGCCAAGTGAGGGTGAGGGCTCGTGAGCAAGGTGAAGGTTTCTCAGGTTCGGTCCGCTAATGGGACCAATCCGAACCAGAAAGCGACGCTCAAGGCGCTGAAGCTGGGGCGGATCGGGAAGAGCGCGGAGCTGAAGGATTCCGAGCAGCTGCAGGGGCAGCTGCGGGTCGTCTCCCATCTGGTGGAGGTCGACGGTGGCTGAGAAAGCTTCGAAAGAGACTCCTCGCGCCGAGGAGATCGGGCTGCACAACCTGAAGCCGAAGCCGGGCTCGAAAAAGCCGCGCAAGCGGATCGGCCGTGGTGAGGGCAGCGGGCTGGGCAAGACCTCGGGCCGCGGCCACAAGGGCGCCGGCTCCCGCTCGGGTCGCAAGCGCAAGGCCGGCTACGAGGGCGGCCAGAACCCGATCCACATGCGGATGCGAAAGCTGCGCGGCCCGCACAAAAAGCAGTCGATGCCGTTCGAGAACTTCCGCACCAAGACCCAGCCGGTCAACCTGGCCGACCTCGAGGAGCGCTTCGACAGCGGCGCCGAAGTGACGCCGGAGAGCCTCAAGGAGAAGGGCCTGGCGACGCGCAAGGACCCCGTCAAGATCCTTGCCCGCGGCGAGATCAAGAAGAAGCTCGAGGTCCACGCGCACGCCTTCAGCGCGTCCGCCAAAGAGAAGATCGAGGCGGCCGGCGGTTCCTGTCACACTCTGGAGCCGTAATGCTCAAAACGATTCTCAGCGCGTTCAGCGTTGCCGACATCCGCAAGAAGATCGCCTTCACGGCGGCGATCCTGGCCCTGTACCGGTTCGGCGCCTACATCCCCTCGCCGGGGGTCAACGTCGACGCCGTCAAGGAAATCCAGGACAACTTCGGCGGCGCCGGCATCCTCAACTTCCTCAACACCTTCTCGGGGGGGAGCCTTTCGCGACTGAGCGTCTTCGCGCTGGGGATCATGCCCTACATCACCGCCTCGATCATCCTGCAGCTGCTGACGGTGGTCGTGCCCTCGCTGGAGCGCCTGCAGAAAGAGGGCGAGGTCGGGCAGCAGAAAATCACCCAGTACACGCGCTACCTGACCGTCGGCCTCGCCTTCGGCCAGTCGCTGGGCTACGTCTTCCTCTTCAACTCCTTCGCCGGCCCTGGCACCACCAGCCCGGTCGGGACCCTCACCTTCCCCAAGGTGTTCCTGATCGTCATCTGCCTGACGGCGGGCTGCACCCTGCTGATGTGGATGGGCGAGCTGATCACCCAGCGCGGGATCGGCAACGGCATCTCGCTGATGATCTTCGCCTCGATCGCCTCGGAAATCGTGCCCGGGCTCTCGAAGTGGTGGAACAACCCGGACCAGGTCTTCATCGTGATGATGCCGTTCATCGCCCTGGCCGTGATCGTCGCGATCGTCTTCGTCCAGGAGGGCCAGCGCCGGATCCCGGTCCAGTACGCGAAACGCGTCGTCGGCCGGAAAATGACCTCCGGCGGCTCGACCTACCTGCCGCTGCGGGTCAACATGGCCGGCGTCATCCCGGTCATCTTCGCCGCCTCGATCATGGCCCTGCCACCGACGGTCGGGCAGCTGATCAACACCAACGCCGCGCTCGACTTCTCCGCCTTCTTCGGGCCCAACACCTGGGCCTACGTGGTCGGCGAGGTCTTCTTCATCATCGTCTTCACCTACTTCTACACCGCGGTCACCTTCAACCCGGTCGACCAGGCCGACAACCTGAAGAAATACGGCGGCTTCATCCCCGGCGTGCGCCCCGGCAGGCCGACGGCCGAGTACCTCGACCGGATCCTCTCCCGCCTCACCTTCCCCGGCGCCCTCTACCTGGGCGCGGTCGCGGCGCTGCCGACGATCCTGATCAGCCAGACCTCGGCCAACTTCTACTTCGGCGGCACCTCGATCCTGATCATCGTCGGCGTCGCCCTCGACACCGTGAAGCAGCTGGAGGCGCAGCTGATGATGCGCAACTACGAGGGCTTCCTCAAATAGGCTGAGGAGCCTGCAAACCGGCGCATCTCGGGGTCCTCGGTCGTCTCCTCGGGTCACGCACTAGAGTGCGCTCCCCTCGTCGACTTCCCTGCGTCCCCCGATCTGCTTGGTTTTCGGCCCCTCATTCCTATTTGAGAAAGAGTTGAATTAGGCAATGGCTGAGCTGAATCTCGTCCTTCTGGGCCCTCCGGGCTCGGGCAAGGGAACGCAGGGGGAGCGTCTTAACGAAGACCTGCGGCTGCCCTACTACGCGACCGGCGACATTTTGCGGGCGGCGGTGCGGGAGGAGACCGAGCTCGGGCGGACCGCGAAGGAGTACATGGACCGCGGCGACCTCGTGCCGGACGAGGTGATCGTCGGCGTGATCGCCGACCGGATCGACTCCAGCGAGGCGCTCGACGGCTTCATCCTCGACGGCTTCCCGCGCACCACGCCCCAGGCGGAAGCGCTCGACGCCAAGCTCACCGAGCTGGGACGGGCGGTGGGCGCGGTGCTCCTGATCGACGTCTCCGACGACGAGGTCGTGCGCCGGCTCGGCGGACGCCGCACCTGCGCCGCCAACGGCCACGTCTTCCACGTCGAGTTCGACCCGCCGAAGCAGGAGGGCGTCTGCGACGTCGACGGCTCCGAGCTGATTGTCCGCGACGACGACAAGCCGGAGGTGATCCGCAAGCGGCTCGAGACCTACCACGAGAAGACCGAGCCGCTCGTCTCCTACTACGACGGCCGCGGTGTCCTGCGGCGGATCGCCGGCGAGGCGGCGCCGGAAGCGGTGGCGGAGGAGATCCGCCGCACCCTGGCGACGCTGCGGATGGAGCAGGACGAAACGGTTTAACCGATCGAGACGGCTGGCTTGGCTGGCCGCGTTTCGCCGATTAGCGTGTACCGGATGATCATCAAGAAGACGCCGGAGCAGGTCGAGCAGATGGCTGCCTCGGGGGAGGTCCTCGTCCGCTGCCTGAAGATGCTCGCGGCCAAGGCGCGGCCCGGGATCACCACCGAGGAACTCGACGCCGCCGCCGAGAAGTTCATCCGCTCGCAGGGCGCGACGCCGGCCTTCAAGGGCTACCGCGGCTTCCCCGGCTCGATCTGCGCCTCGCCCAACTCGATGGTCGTCCACGGGATCCCCGACGGCTACCAGCTGAAGCGCGGCGACGTCCTCTCGATCGACGTCGGCGTGGTCAAGGACGGCTGGGTCTCCGACGCGGCGATGACCGTGCCGGTCGGGCCGATCGACCCCGGGGCGCAGAAGCTCCTCGAGGTGACCAAATCCTCGCTGTTCGCCGGGGTCGAGCAGATGCGGCCGGGCAACCACCTCGGCGACGTCTCGGCGGCGATCCAGCGCACGGTCGAGCGCGAGGGGCTCTCGATCATCCGCACCCTGGTCGGCCACGGGATCGGCCGCGACATGCACGAGGAACCGCAGATCCCCAACTTCGGCGACCCCGGCAAGGGGCCCGAACTGGAGGAGGGGATGGTGTTCGCGATCGAGCCGATGGTCAACGCCGGCGGCCCGCTGGTGCGGATGGGGGACGACGGCTGGGCGGTCTACTCCGAAGACGACTCGCTCGCCGCCCACTTCGAGTTCACCGTCGCGGTGACCCCGCACGGCCCGCGGATCCTCACTCCCTGGCACGAAGAGTCGCACTAGCTACTCTTTTTCCACGCGTCGTCTACTGACACTCACGTTGTCGATCTTCCTCTTGGCTGCGTCGGCCGCTGCCGCCGCGCCGCAGCCCTACGGCACCAACGACGCCGGCGGCTTCCGCAACGTCCTGCCCCCGGGGCAGAACGGCACCGCCACCTTCACGCAGATCCTCGCCTTCCGCGGGACCGGCCTGCTGCCGTCGCACTTCGCCGACCAGCAGCCGCTCTACGAAAACCTCCTCTACGCGGCGCCGGCCCTGACCGAAAGCCAGATCCCCGACTACTTCAAGGACGCGACCTTCGGGGTTCCGGCCGGAGGGGTCGAATCGACGATCGAACCGCGGCCGGGGGTCGTGATCCAGCGCGATTCCGCCTACGGGGTGCCGCACGTCTACGGCGACACCCGCGCCGACACGATGTTCGGCGCCGGCTTCGCCGGTGCCGCCGACCGCCTCTTCCTGATGGACGTGCTCCGCCACACCGGCCGCGCCGAGCTCGCCTCCTTCCTCGGCGGCGCCAACGCGGGCGCCGACGCCAGCCAGTGGGGGTTCGCGCCCTACACCGAAGCCGACCTCGAAGCGCAGCTGGCGCAGGCGCCGCAGCTCTACGGGCAGGCGGGGCAGCAGGCGGTCGACGACGTCGGTGCCTACGTCGAGGGGATCAACGCCTACATCGCCGCCGCCACGCTCGACCCGAAACTGAAGCCCGGCGAGTACACCCTGCTGGGCAAGCCGATGGAACCGTGGAAGCCGACCGACGTGATCGCGATCGCCTCGCTGATCGGCGGCATCTTCGGCCAGGGCGGCGGCAACGAGCTGCGCTCGGCGCTGACCATGCAGGCCTTCGTCGAGCGGATGGGGAGGAAGGCGGGCCGCAGGGCGTGGCTCGGTTTCCGCTCCAAGAACGACCCGGAGGCGCCGACGACGATCTCCCGGCGCTTCCCATACGAGACCCGCAGCGCCTTCGCCAAGCGCGGGCTGGCGCTGCCCGATCGCAACAGCGTCCGCTTCCTCGACACCGCCACCACCTCGACCGCGCCGGGCGCGGCGAAGGGGATGGGGACGGTCGGCGCCCGCCTGCGGGCGGCGCTGGAAGCGGCCGGGCACGCCTCCAACTGGGAGCTCGTCTCCGCCAGGGAGTCGGCGACGGGCCATCCGCTGGCGGTGATGGGCCCCCAGGTCGGCTACTTCGTGCCCCAGATCCTGATGGAGATCGACCTGCACGGGCCCGGGATCGACGCCCGCGGGGCCGCCTTCCCCGGCGTCAACCTCTACGTCCAGCTCGGGCACGGGCGCGACTACGCCTGGAGCGCGACCACCGCCACCTCGGACAACGTCGACACCTTCGCCGAGGTCCTCTGCAGGGACAACTTCCACTACCGCTACCGCGGCAAGTGCCTGGCGATGGAAAAGCTGGAAAAGAGCGAGAGCTGGACGCCGAACGCGGCCGACTCGACCCCGGCCGGCTCGCAGACGCTGGTCGCTTACCGGACCGTGCACGGGATCGTCTACGCCCGCGGCAGGGTCGGCGGCAGGAAGGTCGCCTTCGTCCGCCAGCGCAGCACCTACTTCCACGAGGCCGACTCGGTGATCGGGTTCGCGCAGCTGAACGAACCCGGCGTCGTCACCGGCGTCCAGGGCTTCAAGAAGGCGATCTCCAACATCAACTTCCTCTTCAACTGGTCCTACGTCGACTCCGAGCACATCGCCTACGCGCTCTCGGGGGCGATGCCGCAGCGGGCCAGGGGGACCTCGCCTGACTTCCCGGTCCTCGGCACCGGCGAGTTCGACTGGAAGGGCTACAGGCCGGCCACCCGCCTGGCCGACTTCCTGCCCTTCTCCAAGCACCCGCAGGCGGTCGACCCGCCCTTCCTCGTCTCCTGGAACAACAAGCAGGCGCCGGGTTGGGCGGCGGCCGACGACAAGTACAGCTATGGGCCGCTGTTCCGCTCGCAGATGATCGAAGACAAGGTCAGGGCGGCGACCAAGGGCGCGAAGAAGATGACGATCGTCCAGCTGATCCAGGCGATGGAGGAACCGGCGACCCAGGACCTGCGCGGCTACCGGCTGCTGCCGACGATCTTCAAGGCGGTCGGCAAGCCGAACTCGGCGCAGCTGCGGAGCGCGCTGGCGACCCTGCGCACGTGGCACCGGCACGGCGCCCACCGCCGCGACCTCGACCGCGACGGCGTCTACGAGGAAAACCGCGCGGTCGAACTGATGGACGCCTGGTGGCCGAAGCTGGTCGAAGGCGAGTTCAGGCCGGTGCTGGGCGGGCGCGCCTACCAGCGGCTGGAGGAAATGGTGCGGACCGGCAGCCACACCGGCGGCTCGCCGACCGACCCGGACTTCAGCGACGGCTGGTGGGGCTACGTCTCCAAGGACCTGCGCAAGCTCTTCGGCCCGCAGCCGAAGGGAACCTGGAGCCGCGTCTACTGCGGCGGCGGCTCGAAGCGGAAGTGCCGCAGGATGCTGCAGCGGACCCTGGCGGCGGCGCTGAAGGTGACCCCGCAGCAGCTCTATGGCGGCGGCGACGGCGCCTGCGCCGCCAACCCCCAGCCCTCCTGCTTCGACCAGAACCGCCCGCAGACGACCGGCGGCATCGAACTGGACCCCTTCCCATTCCAGAACCGCCCGACCTTCCAGCAGGTGGTGACGCCGACCCAGCGCCTGCCGCGGTGAGCGCCGAGGTCACGCTTGCGTGCGGAAGTTGATCCAGAAGTTTTTGTCTGAGGTGTATTCTCGTGCGTCGTGGACTGGCATGCTCTCGACATGGAGCTTGAGAGAAGGCGATGTGACTTCGAGCGACGGGTGGAGGAGGGACGCCGCGAAATTCGCGAGCGCATCGAAGGGGTTGAACGGTCCTGCAAAGAAGCGGAGGATGCTCGCCGTCGCGACTGGGAGGAGCTGAAAGGGCGGCTGATGACCGCTGAGGAGGAGCGGAAGCACCACAGCGACGGGTTCCTGCGGCTAATGAGCGCGATGACCGACGAGTACGTCACGATCGCCCGCTCAATCGGCGAGGACATGAAACGCGAATTCGCAGAATCACGCGCCGAGTCTCGTGCGAAATTCGAGGAATTGCTTGCCGAAGCACGGGCCCAGCGACAAGCGACTCTGAGGATGCTCGACCGACTGCCTCCGCCGAAGGCCGACTCAAGGGCGAGGTAGGCGCGGTGTAGGCGGCCCCAAGGCACGGCCCCTGCTATCTTTCCCGGTCGGCCTTGTTGGCCGGTTGGTTCGTCCTGCCGTCCGATTCATGGGGCGCGTGGGAATCCTGTTGTCGATACGAG
This sequence comes from Solirubrobacterales bacterium, assembly GCA_035318125.1. Lineage (GTDB taxonomy): Bacteria > Actinomycetota > Thermoleophilia > Solirubrobacterales > 70-9 > VAYN01. The sequence continues at coordinate 22,726 of DATHFL010000103.1, forward strand.
ATCCGGAGCGATGAAGGTTCGAGCTTCCGTCAAGCCGATGTGCGAGAAGTGCAAGGTAATCCGCCGAAATGGGGCGGTCCTTGTGATCTGCCAGAACCCGCGCCATAAGCAGAGGCAGGGCTAGGCGTGGCACGCATCGCAGGCATCAACATCCCGGTCAACAAACGGGTTGAAATCGGGCTCACCTACATCTTCGGGATCGGTCAGTCGACCGCCCGGCAGATCCTTGCCGAGGCCAAGGTC